>CALEZJ010000303.1 GCA_937927885.1 uncultured Paracoccaceae bacterium
GGGCCAGGTATTCGGCCCAGAGGCCCGCCAGGAAGGCCGGATTGTAATAGATCGGCTTGGGCGCGCGGTCGAAGCGGGCGATAAGCTGGTCACGATGCGCCTCGGTCCCTTCGATCCAGACCATCAGCAGCGTGTCTTCCAGTTGCGCCAGGACCGGGTCGGCGGGATCGTCGGGGTTAACCACCTCGCAGATCGAGCCGGAACTGTCGCAGATGAAATTGCGGTAGCCATAGATGTCGAGCGCCCGGTCGATGAAGCGCGGCGCATCCAGCATGGCGTCGATTTCTGCGTCGCGGTGTTGGGCCTGGCGGCGGCGGTATTCGTCAAATGGCAGCCCCCCAAGCGCGGGATCGCCGGGTTTGCCGAGCCAGGTGCTGAGCGGAGCGAGATTGTCGAAGGTGATGTTCGAGGCGATGCGCACCGAATCCGACAGCAGCAATTCGCGCAACAGCGGAACTTTCATCGCCTCGCGCTTGAAATTGTCGGCGATGGCCTCGCCCAGATAGCGCGTGCCGATGCGGTAGTCGACCGAGTAGTGAAACCAGCCGCCATCGCGTAGGATCGACGAGATGCGGGTCTTGCCCAGACCGGACATGCCAAAGAGCAGCACGCGCTTCTGCGCGGCCTCGGTCCATTCGGCGGGGGTCTCGTAGATCATCGCGTCACTCGTCACCGGCTCAGGCGCCCGACTATGCCTGTCTCACCGCGCAGGTTCAAGCCGGGTGATCCCGACGCCCCCCGCACGCGCCAATTCGGCATCGAGTGTCATCGGAATATACTCGCCGCGTCTCCAAAGGACACCCAGATCATCATAATGGCGGCTGAGCGGATGGCCCGATTGCCCGGTCGAGATGATGAACACGCTCGCCTCGGGGTCGGCCATGTCATAGACGCCGCGATAGCCCGCGCCGTGAACGTTCAGGAACGGGTCTGCCGCGCCCTGCGGACCGCCGCGCGTGCGTCCGCGCATCAAGGTATCATCCCCGCCCGACGTGGATTGGCGGATGTTGACGAAATGGCGCAGGAACGCCACTTCGCCCAGAACCGGGTGGTCATGTGTCGCCTGATGCGCGTCGCCCCAGCGCCAGCTTTCGATGGCATTGCCATAGCGCCGCGCAAGGTCGATCAGTGCCGCATCCAGCGCCGTGCGGGCGATGTCGACGCAGCTTTCCACCACCGCCGACTGCACCACGTCGCACCACACCTGTGCGCCGTTGGTGTTCGAATAGACCCGCTGGACAAAGGCGGGCTCCAGATGGGTGATCATGTCGCTCAGCGGGCCCAGTTCGTCGCGAATCAGGCGAAACTGCAATTCGCGCATCCAGGCGGCATAGATCAGCGGTTCGGGCAGATGCTCGGACATCTCGCCATTCCAGTCTGCCAGCAGTTGCAGCGCCTGCTGGCGCTGGGCCTCGGGCGTGCCGGGGGCGGCGGCCTCGCCCTGGAACCACAATTCGGCCCCTACCAGCGGGAGCAGGGTGCGCGCGGCCTGGCTGACGGTGTCGAGTTGGGCCTCGATGAAGCTTTCGCGCGTGTGGACCGAACGCTGGCGCATCAGTCGCACCCAGCGCTGGATGCGCATGGTGTCGCCCCAGTCAAAGCTGACATGCAGCGGAAAGGGACGGTCCAGCGGTTTGTTGTTGGTATTGCCCAGAAGCCCGGTCGCGGGGTCGAAAAACCGGGGGTTGCTTTCATAAGGCAGGATCCCCAGCCAGCGGGCCCGCGGATCGGCGCCGGGTGCGGGCATCATGCCCAGGGTCGGGTGCGCCGGATCGCGCCGCGGCATGCGGCCGATCAGTTGCATGGCAATGTGCCCGCGGTCGATCACGGTCAGGTTCTGCGCCGGCGCGACATAAAGCTCGCCCGCCGCCAGCGCGGCCTCGACCGTGGGCGCGCGCATGATGGCCAGCGCCGCGCTCATCGATGTATCGTCGCGCGCCAGTGCGGTCCAGCCCAGGGCCGCGACGTGGTTCGGCGGGGTGACCGCGGCCAGCGAGAAATGGCTACCGGGCAGCACCGGTCCGTTTTCCGACCAGCGCAGGGTAATGGTGACGGGATCGGCGTCAGCCACCTGAATGATTGAACGACGGGTCTCGAAGGTCGCCCAGCCGGTCGGAGTGCGATACCTCAGCGGGTCTGCGGGATCGAGTTCTTCAAGGAACAGGTCCTGATCGTCGAGATAGGACGAGGTCAGCGCCCAGCCCAACCGCTCCGATCGCCCGACCAGCACTGCAGGAACGCCCGGAATCGTGCCGCCTGTCACCGGTCCCGAGGCCAGATCAAGCCGCGCCAGATACCAGATCGCGGGCGCCGTGAAGCCCAGATGCGGGTCGTTTGCCAGAAGCGTCCCGCCATTGGCCGACCGCAGCACCCCCGCAGCCCAGGCATTCGACGCCCCGGCCAGTTCGAAACTGCGAAACGGGGTCAGCGCCTCACCGGGGTTTTCCCCCGGCAGGCTGGGCGCCATGGCCAGTTGCGTGTCTGTCAGGGTGGGAAACAGGCTGGCGAAATCGGGCAGCGCGGCAAGGCCCGAACTGTCATCCTCGCCCATCAGATCGCGCGTGCGCTCGGCCCCGATCAGCACCGAAAGCCGCGCGCGCTGGACCTCGGCCTCCAGATGACCCGACAGTTGCACTGCCATCAGCTTGATGATGGCGATGGAATCGGCGGGCTGCCAAAGCCCCACCTCGCCGGGGAACAGGAAGTATTCCGGCGCGCCGCGCCCCATGGCGCGTTCGTTCACCAGCGTGATCCAGGCGTTTACCCCGCGCGCATAGGCGTCTAGGGCGACCAGCGTGTCATTGTCCTGCGCTGCCACCGAATCCTGCGCCGCCTGATAGAGGTCGAGACGGCGGAGCAATTCATCTGTCCGCAAGGTGCGCTCGCCGAAGATCTCGCTCAAACGCCCCTGAACGGTGCGCCTGAGCAGTGTCATCTGCCACAACCGGTCCTGCGCATGGGCAAAGCCCAGGCCAAAGAAAACATCGGCGTCCGAGCCTGTGGTATCAGGCGCGAAGATATGGGGGACAGCCCAGGTGTTGCGCGCGATCTCGACGGTCCCGGACACGCCGCGCACCCGCCAGGTGGTGTCGTAATCCGGCACCGACCGCGACAGGAAGTAATAGACCCCCAGCGTGACAATGACCCCGATCACCACCAGCGCGGTGGCGATCCGCAAAAGCCATCGAAAGAGCGTGAGCATGGCGGGCCTCGTCGTGTTGACCTCGGAACCTGCTTCGTCTCCTATGGCGCCCAGCGCGCAAGCGCAATTCAATTGGCAAAGACCGCGCGCTGGCGGGTGGCAGGAAAGGGCAGGGGATGGCGAAGGTCGCATTTCTGGGGCTTGGGGTGATGGGGTATCCGATGGCCGGGCATCTGGCCGCCAAGGGTCATGAGGTCACGGTCTATAACCGCAGCCCGGCCAAGGCCGAGGCCTGGGTTGCCCAGCATGGCGGACGCAGCGCGCCAACCCCGCGCGAGGCGGCGCTGGGGCAGGACTTTGTCATGGCCTGTGTCGGCAATGACGACGATCTGCGCGGGGTCTGCCTGGGCCCCGACGGCGCCTTTGCCGGCATGGACCCGGGAGCGGTATTCGTGGACCACACCACGGTTTCGGCACAAATCACGCGCGAGTTGCACGGGATCGGCGGGGCCAAGGGCGTGGGCTTTGTCGACGCGCCGGTGTCAGGCGGGCAGGCGGGGGCGGTGAACGGCGTCCTTTCCATCATGTGCGGCGGGGCCGAAGGAGACTATGCCGCCGCCGAGCCGGTGATGCAGGCCTATGGGCGCACGGTGAAACGGCTGGGCGGAACAGGCTCGGGCCAGATTGCCAAGATGATGAACCAGATCTGCATCGCGGGTCTGGTGCAAGGTCTGGCCGAGGCGCTGCGATTTGGCGAAAAGGCCGGGATGGACGGCAAGGCGGTGATCGAGGTGATCCAGGGTGGCGCTGCGGGCTCGTGGCAGATGGCCAACCGTCATGCGACCATGCTCGACAGCAAGTTCGACTATGGGTTCGCGGTCGACTGGATGCGCAAGGATCTGGGCATCTGTTTGGCCACCGCGAACGAGATTGGCGCACCCTTGCCGGTGACGGCGCTGATCGACCAGTTTTACAAGGATATTCAGGCGATGGGCGGCGGGCGCTGGGATACCTCCAGCCTGATCGAGCGGTTGCGGAGGCTGTCATGAGACTCGAGGCCCGCATCGCGCAGGGGCGCGGCGACCAGAAGGCCGATCTGGTGCTGAAGGGCGGTGAAGTCTGGGACATGGTAACCGGCGCGCGGATCGCGGGCGACGTGGCCATTTGCGGCGGGACCATCGTGGGGATCGGAGCAGACTACCACGGCGCGCGGGAAATCGATGTCAGCGGCACGGTGCTGGTGCCTGGCTTCATCGACACGCATCTGCACATCGAATCCTCGTGCATCACGCCCTATGAATTCGACCGCTGCGTGCTGCCGCGCGGGGTGACGACGGCGATCTGCGACCCGCATGAGATTGCCAATGTCTGCGGGCTGGAAGGGATCGGCTATTTCCTGGATGCCTCGGCGCGGACGCTGATGGACATAAGGGTGCAGCTGTCCAGCTGCGTGCCCTCGACCCATATGGAGACCACCGGCGCGCGGCTTGAGGCGGCGGACCTGATTCCGCTGATGGATCATCCGCGGGTGATCGGTCTGGCCGAGTTCATGAATTATCCGGGCGTGCTGATGAAGGACCCGGGCTGCATGGCCAAGCTTGAAGCATGGGCCGGCCGGCATATCGACGGGCATGCGCCCCTGCTGCGGGGCCACGACCTGAACGGCTATCTGGCCGCCGGCATCCGCACCGAGCACGAGGCGACGACGGCGGAAGAGGGGCTGGAAAAGCTGCGCAAGGGGATGCGCGTCCTGATCCGCGAAGGGTCGGTTTCGAAAGACCTGCATGCGCTGGCGCCGCTGCTGACGGAACGGCATTCGCCCTATCTTTGCCTGTGCACCGATGACCGCAACCCGCTGGACATCGCCGAGCATGGCCATCTGGACTGGATCATCCGCACCGCGATTGCCCTTGGCGCCCCGCCGCTTGCGGTTTACCGCGCGGCCAGCCTTTCGGCGGCCGAGGCCTTTGGCCTGAAGGACCGCGGGCTGATCGCGCCGGGCCGGCGGGCGGATATCGCGGTGATCGACGGGCTGGAAGGCTGCCATGTCGCGCAGGTCTTTGCCGGCGGTGTCGCGGTGACCGATGCGGCCTTTGCGGCGCGGCAGACCATTCCGCCGGTGGCGCGGCATTCGGTGAAGGCGCGGCCGGTGACGGCGGCCAGCTTCCGCACCGGGGGAAACCGGGTGGAAACGCCGGTGATCGGCATTCTGCCGGGCAAGATCATCACCGAACACCTGACCTATGACATCGCGC
>CALEZJ010000304.1 GCA_937927885.1 uncultured Paracoccaceae bacterium
GATGTCGCGGCTGTTCGACGCGGTTCGGCCTTCCGGGGTGATCCATCTGGCGGCAATCCTGGGCGGGGCGGCGGAATCCGATCCGGCGTTGGCGCGGCGGGTGAATGTCGATGGGACACTGGACCTGTTCGAGGATCTGCGGGCGCGAAACCCCGGCGCGCGGGTGGTCTTTGCCTCGACGATCGCGGTTTACGGCAAGCCGATGCCCGATCCGGTGACCGATGCCACGCCCACCGCGCCGCAGATGCTGTACGGCGCGCACAAGCTGATGATCGAGGTGGCGCTGTCGCATTCCACCCGGCGCGGGTGGCTGGACGGGATCAGCCTGCGGCCTTCCGGCGTGATGGCGCGCGACGGGGCGGATGCGGGGCTGAAATCGGCCTTCCTGTCGCGGCTGTTCTGGTGCGTCGCGCGGGGCGAGGACATCACCCTGCCGGTTGCCGAAGACAGCCGGACCTGGCTGACCTCGATCGAGACGGTGGCGGCGAATTTCCTGCATGCGGCGCTGGTGCCGGACCTTGGCCCCGACCGCGCGCTGACCCTGCCCGCCCTGTCGTTGACCTTTGGCGAGCTGGTCGCGGCGCTGCGCCGCCGATTTCCCGCCAGCCCCAGCCGCATCACCTTTGCCCCCGATCCGGCGATCATCGCGCTGTTCGGGACCTATCCGCGGCTGGAAACCGGCGGCGCCGATGCGCTGGGGTTCCAGCGCGATGCCGATTCCGACACGCTGGTGCGCGCGGCGATGAGCGGTCTTCAGGGCTGAGAGCGGCGCGGTCTCAGCGGCTGGCCTCGACGAGGAAATCCAGAAACACCCGCAAGCGCGGCGAGACCAGCCGCCGCCCGGGATAGACCGCCGACAGGGTCGAGGCATCGGGTTCGAAGGCGACGTGGCCGAAAACCTCGATCAGGGAGCCATCGGCGATCTGGCTGCGGCAGTAGTGGCGCGGCAGCGGCGCGATACCCGCGCCGTTGAGCACCGCCTCGCGCACCACCAGCGGGTTGCCGACCTGGGTCAGGCCGGTGGACAGGTCGATATGCGTGGCCTCGCCATTCACCTGCACCGGCAGGCGCGGCAGGGCATAGCGCGTTTCGCAGATCTGGACATGACGGCGCAGTTCGGCCAGCGACGGGCCCAGATTGCGCCCGGACAGCCAGTCCGGGCTGGCCACCCAGACCAGCGGCCCGGCGTAGAGGGTGCGCACCACCAGATCGGAATCGGCCAGCCGTCCAACCACCACCGCCAGATCGACCTGCTCGCGCAACAGATCAATGCCGCGCGCGGTGATGACCAGATCCAGCGTCACCTGCGGATAGGCGGCATGAAAGGCGGGCAGGCGGGGCGCCACCAGTTCCTGACAAAAGGCGGGGGGCAGGGCGACGGTCAGCTTGCCCGAGGGTTCCGCCCTGAGCCCGGCCAGCGCCGCATCGGCCTCGCGCACCTGTTCGAGGATCGCCTGCACATGGCCCTGAAAAGTGGCGCCTTCCTCGGTCAGGCGGATGGCGCGGGAATGGCGGTCAAAGAGGCGCAGGCCCACGGCCCTCTCCAGCCGGGAAATCGCCGTCGACACGGTGGATTTCGGCTGCCCCAGCGCCTCGGCCGCGGCGGTCATGCTGCGGTGTTCGATCACCGCGGCAAAGATCGGCAGATCATCAAGTGACCAGCGCATCGCCCATCATCGTTCAAAAACATGAACACAGCTTTCATAATAGCCCGATTGTTCAGCCAATCAAACCGATTTATCGCAAATGCAGCTTTGAGGAGGAGACAGACATGGCCCGCATCATCGGCGGTATCGGCGCGTCGCATTCGCCCACCATCGGCTATGCCAAGGACACCGGCAAACACAACGATCCCGCCTGGCGGCCGATCTTTGACGGGTTCGACGTGGTGCGGGCCTGGGTGCAGGCGAAAAAGATCGACGTGCTGTTCCTGATCTACAACGACCATGTCACCTCGTTCTATTTCGACCATTATCCGTTCTTTTCCCTGGGGATCGACAGTGAATACCACCCCGCCGACGAGGGGGGCGGCCCGCGCGACGTGCCACCCGCGCAGGGGCATCTGGGCCTGAGCCAGCACATCGCCATGGCGCTGACGGCGGATGAATTCGACATGTCGTTCTTTCAGGGCAAACCGGTGGATCACGGGATGCTTTCGCCCCTCAGCATGCTGGGCGATGCCAACGGCCCCTGGCCCGGCAAGGTGGTGCCGCTGCATTGCGGCCTGCTGCAATTGCCGATCCCGACGCCGAAGCGCATGTGGAAGCTGGGCCAGTCGCTGCGCAAGGCGATCGAGTGTTACCCCGAGGATCTGAACGTCGCCATCATGGCGACCGGCGGTCTGAGCCATCAGGTGCATGGCGAACGCGCGGGGTTCATCAACGAGGCCTGGGACGAGGAATTCCTGACGCTGCTGGAGAAGGACCCGCAGAAACTGGTCGACATGCGGCTGGCCGAGTATGTCGTGAACGGCGGCATGGAGGGGGCCGAGGTCATCATGTGGCTGATCATGCGCGGCGCCCTGTCAAAGGACGTGCGGCTGGTGCACAAGCAGACCTACGCCCCGTCCGTCACCAACATCGCCACGCTGGTGTTCGAGGATACCGGCCCCGAACCCGACCCGGACGAGGTTGCCGCCTACCGCGAGCATATGGGCTGGCATCTGGCGGGGGCCGAGACGGTGAAGGGCACCTATCCCTTTACCCACGCCCGCAGTCAGGCGAACTTCCGGCTGAACAGCTTTCTGCACGACCTGATCCACCCCGCGCACCGAAAGCGCTTTGTCGAGGATTTCGACGCTTTGGCGGCGGAACGGGGGCTGAGTGCCGAGGAAATCGACCTGATCAAGAACCGCCGCTGGATCGAGATGATCCGTCGCGGGGTCAGTTTCTTCATGCTGGAAAAGATGGGCGCCGTGCTGGGCGTGCCGAATCCGGCGATCTATGCCAATTTCCGTGGCGAGACGCTGGAGCAGTTCCAGGCCACCCGCAAGGTGCCGCTGACCTATTCGGTCGCGGGCGGGCAAAAGGTCAAGGACATGGACAAGTCGGAAACGGACAAGGCGGGCGCCTGAGCGCACCGCACCTGCCAACGATCCGCCCTCGGGGAGTGGGGGCGGAATTTCACACCCAGACCCCAGGGAGGACAGACATGGGCAAGATGACGACACTGACCGCCGCCGCGCTGGCGCTCGGCATTTCCGGCGCCTCGGCGCAGGAACTGAAGCTGGCCGATTTCCAGCCGCAGACGCATTTCATCAACGAAACCGTCTATGCGCCCTTTGCGGCGGCGATTTCGGCGGCGACGGGGGGCGGGGTCTCGATCCGCGTCTTCATGGCGGGCGAACTGGGGCCGGGTCCGGCGGAACAGTATAACCGCGTGGTGGATGGCGTGGCCGATCTGGCCTTTGGCCTGCCGGGCTATACCGCCTCGAACTTTCCGCTGACCCTGCTGGCCGAATTGCCCGGTGTCCTGACGCCCGAAGGGGGCACGGCAGCGATCAACGCCAATATCGGGATGCTGGACAGCGAATATCAGCGCGCCGTGCTGGTCGGCCTGTGGAACAACGCGCCGAACCTGCTCTTGATGGCCAGCCGCGAGGTGGACAGCCTCGATGATCTGGCGGGTCTGAACATCCGCGTGCCGTCGCGCAATGCGGGGCTGGTGGTGCAATCCTGGGGTGCGAACCCGGTGTCGATGCCGGCGCCCGAGATTTACAACGCCATGCAGACCGGCGTCATCGACGGGGCGATGATCGACGCGACCACGCTGGGCGCCTTCCGGCTGGCCGAGGTGACGCAGTCGGTCACCATGGGCATGGACACCACGATGTCGCTGTTCTTCCTGGTGATGAACCGCGACAGCTTTGACGATCTGGACGCCAACGCGCAGCAGGCCGTCCTGACCGCCGGACGCGACGCGGCCCTGGCGGGCAGCGCCGCCTGGCTGGGAGTGGCGGATCGCGCGCTGGCCGCCTTCGAGGCGACCGAGGGCAAGTCGGTCATCACCCTGTCGCCCGAGGAAGCGGCGCGGTTCAACGCGGCCTCGGGCCCGGTGGTGGCGCAGATCATCGCCGATGCCGACGCGGCCGGCCTGCCCGCCAGCGCCTTTGTCGCGGCCCTGCGCGGCGAATGAACGCGGTGCAGAGCAAACGCAGACCCGCCTGGCTGACCCTGGTCGGCCTGGCGCCCCGCCTTCTGGCCGTCATCGCCGGGCTTTGCCTGGTGGTGATGGTCACGGTGATCGCGGCCGGTGTGGTGATGCGCTATGTGTTTTCGGCCCCGATCCTGGGCGTCAACGAGATTGTCCAGATGACCGCCGTCGCACTGGCGATGCTGGCGCTGCCACAGGCCACGGCGGTCGGCGCGCATGTCCGCGTCGATCTCTTTGACAAGCCCCTGGGTCGCTGGGGCCGGTTTGCCGGTGACATCCTGTCGCGTGGCCTGGTGATCTGGGCGACCTATTACCTGTGTCGCCGGGCCTGGGCGAAGATGTTCGATGCGGTCACCTATGGCGAGGCGACCAACATGCTGCAACTGCCGCTCTGGCCCGCTTATGCGGCGGTCTTTGCGGGCATGGCGCTGAGCGCCCTCGTGATGGCCGCGCAGATCGCCGCCCTGCTGACCGGATGGAACCCCGACCATGACTGAGATCGCATACGGCATTCTCGGCATCGGGGCGATGTTCGCGCTGATGGTGCTGCGCACGCCGGTGGCCTTTGCCATGCTCTTGACCGGGTTCTTTGGCATCTGGATCGTCGAGGGACTGCGCCGCGCCACCGCGATCCTGTTCACGGAAACCTATTCCTCGGTTGCCAATTACAACCTGATCGTGGTGCCGATGTTCGTGCTTTTGGGCAATGTCGCGTCCGAGGCCGGGTTTTCCCGCGCGCTCTATGACGCCGCCCATGCCTGGGTGGGGCGGTTTCGGGGGGGGCTCGCCTCGGCCTCGGTGATCGGC
>CALEZJ010000305.1 GCA_937927885.1 uncultured Paracoccaceae bacterium
GATGTCAGAGACCCCGAGATCTATGCGAAATACCGCGAGGCCAATGCCGCCCCCTTTGCCCGATATGGTGCGCGATTCATCGTCCGGGGCGGGCCGCAGACCGAAATGGAAGGGCACAGCCGCGCGCGCACCGTGGTGATCGAATTCCCCAGCCTGGAGGCGGCGACCGCCTGTTTCCACTCGGCCGAATACCAGGCCGCAAAGGCGATCCGCGATCCGATCAGCAGCGCCGATCTGGTGATCGTCGAAGGGTATGAGGGCTAGCCAAGCCTGCCCTGCCCCCCTATACCGACGCCGAAAACCGCGACGCCGAAAAACCGCAGGGGGCCGAGGATGCGCAGCGCCACCATCACCCGCAAGACCGCCGAAACCGAGATCGTCGTCACGCTCGATCTCGATGGCTCGGGCCGCTATGACAACCAGACCGGCGTGGGGTTCTTCGACCACATGCTGGATCAACTGGCGCGTCACGCACTCTTTGATCTGACGATCCGCGCCGAGGGCGACCTGCACATCGACGACCACCACACGGTCGAGGATACCGGCATCGCGCTGGGCCAGGCGCTGACGCGGGCGCTGGGCGACAAGCGCGGCATTCGCCGGTACGGGGATTGCGCGCTGGCGATGGACGATGCGCAGGTGCGCTGCGCGCTGGACCTGTCGGGCCGCCCGTTCCTGGTGTGGAATATCGCCCTGCCCACCCAGAAGATCGGCACCTTCGATACCGAACTGGTGCGCGAGTTCTTTCAGGCGCTCAGCACGCATGGCGGCATCACGCTGCATCTGGATCAGGTCCACGGGATCAACAGCCACCACATCGCCGAGGCCGCGTTCAAATCCGTCGCGCGCGCGCTGCGCACCGCCTGCGAGATCGACCCGCGCAAGGCGGATGCCATCCCCTCGACCAAGGGCGCGCTTTGACCCCATGCTGACCGTCCTCGTCGATTACGAATCCGGCAACCTGCATTCGGCGCAGAAAGCCTTCGAGCGCATGGCGGCCGAGGTCGGCGGCGGCACGGTGCTGGTCACCAACCGCCCCGAGGAGGTGGCGCGCGCCGATCGCATCGTCCTGCCCGGCGATGGCGCGTTTCCCGCCTGCCGACGCGAACTGGATGCGGTTCCCGGCATGGTTCAGGCGCTGAGCGAGGCGGTCCTGACCCGGGGGCGGCCGTTCCTGGGCATCTGCGTGGGCATGCAGCTTTTGGCCACGACGGGGCATGAATACAGCGAGACCCCGGGCCTGGGCTGGATCCCCGGCGATGTGGTGCGCATCGACGCGCCGGGCCTCAAGGTGCCGCACATGGGCTGGAACGACATGGTGATCGACCGCCCGCACCCGGTTCTGGACGGCATCACGACCGGGGACCACGCCTATTTCGTGCATTCCTACCGGTTCCAGACTGCCCTGCCCGCGCATCTGCTGGCCCATGTCGACTATGGTGGGCCGGTCAGCGCCATCGTCGGGCGGGACAATATCCTGGGGACGCAGTTCCACCCTGAAAAGAGCCAGGCCACCGGATTGCGCCTGATCGGCAATTTCCTGCGCTGGCGGCCTTGAGGGAACCACAAAGCCTGTTTGCGCTGCCATGCCTAGCTGCTAGATGTGGTGAAAAATAGGGCGGCGAGCATGGCACAGGCACAACCTCACGAGCGAATCCAGTATATTGTCGAGGGTGGGCATCGACTGAAGGGCAGCGTCACCCCCTCGGGCAACAAGAACGCGGCGCTTCCCATTGTCGCGGCGGCGCTGCTGACCGGTGAGCGGGTCGAACTGACCAACGTGCCGCGCATCCGTGACATCGAGGTTCTGGTCGAACTGATCCAGTCGGTCGGCGCCGAGGCCAGATGGCTGGGGCGCAACCATCTGGAGATCCGGGCCGCCCATCTGCGCCCGGCCGATCTGGACCCGGATCTTTGCGCCCGGGTGCGCGCGTCGATCCTGCTGGCCGGGCCGATGCTGGCGCGCTGCGGCGAGGTGACCCTGCCCCCGCCCGGCGGCGATGTGATCGGGCGGCGGCGGGTGGACACGCATTTTCTGGCACTTCGCGAACTGGGCGCCGAGATCACCGTCAACGGGCATTACCATTTCAGGGCAAAGACCCTGCGCGGCGCGGATGTGTTCCTCGATGAACCCTCGGTCACCGCCACGGAAAACGCGCTGTGCGCCGCCGTCTGCGCCGAGGGCACGACGGTGCTGCGCAACTGCGCGTCCGAGCCGCATGTGCAGGATCTGGCCAAGTTCCTGATCGCCATGGGCGCCAGCATCGAGGGGATCGGCACCAACACCATGACGATCCACGGCGGCCGTCCCTTGGGCGGGTGCAGCCACCGGATCGGGCCGGATCATATCGAGGTGGGCTCGCTCATCGGGCTGGCGGCGGTGACGAGATCGGAAATCACCATCACGGACGCGGGGGTTGAACACCTGCGCTCGACGCTGATGGGATTCGAACGGCTGGGGATCCGCTGCGAGAAGCGCGGGGATGACCTGTTCATTCCGGCGGATCAGGAGATGGTGGTGCAGGCCGATTTCGGCGGCCATATCCCGACGATCTCGGACCAGCCCTGGCCGGCCTTTCCCGCCGACACGATGTCGATCGCCATTGTCACGGCGACGCAATGCGAAGGCGTGGTGATGATGTTCGAAAAGATGTTCGAAAGCCGGATGTTCTTTGTCGACAAGCTGATCGCCATGGGCGCGCGCATCGTGCTGTGCGACCCGCACCGCGCGATTGTCGCGGGCCCCTCGCAGATGCGCGGCGCACGGCTGGAGAGCCCCGACATCCGCGCCGGCATGGCCATGCTGATCGCCGCCATGTGCGCCGAGGGGACCAGCACCATCAACAACGCCCAGCAGATCGAGCGCGGATACGAGCGCATCGACGAGCGTCTGAACGCCCTTGGCGCGCGCATCACCCGGGTGCCCCCGCGCGCCTGAGGCCCCGTTCGCCCTGTCTTTGCAAGGGCGTCGATGCTGCCCGGTACGGATCGAAAGCGGACGGTCTGACCCTTTGTGTTGCGCCCCGGGAAAGATCCGGGGCGCATTTCCGCTTTGGCCAATGCGTTGCTCCGGGATTGACACAGGTCAAGGAGCCTTCACAAAACCGCGTCATACTGCATCAAACAGCGCCGTCAGAGGGTTGCGCGATGCCGCAGGACCAGTACCATACCGTCAGGGAACTGGCGGACCGCCTGAAAGTGGCCGAAGCCACGGTCCGTCACTGGATCCGCACCGGTGATCTGCGCGCCATCGACATCGGCAAGGGGTGGCGCATCGCCGAGTCCGATTTCGCGCTGTTCCTCGAACGCCACCAGACAGCGCCGCGCCGCGCCCGGGAGCCCGAATGCCGACCCTGACCTCGTTCGCCGAGATCTCGCTTCTTCTGGCAATGGCCTCGGTCATCGGCCTGGTCGGCATGCTGCTGCGTCAGCCGCTGATCGTCGCCTTCATCGCCGTCGGGCTGATCGCCGGGCCCTCGGCGCTGAACCTCGTGCATTCCAGCGCCGAGATCGATCTGTTGTCGGAACTGGGCATCGCGGTGCTGCTGTTTCTGGTCGGCATCAAGCTGGACGTCAAACTGATCCGCTCGTTGGGGGTGGTGTCGGTGATGACGGGCCTCGGGCAGGTGATCTTCACCGCCTTTTTCGGCTATCTGATCGGTCTGGCGCTGGGGCTGGGGCATGTGACCAGCCTCTATGTCGCGGTGGCGCTGACGTTTTCCTCGACCATCATCATCGTCAAGCTGTTGTCGGACAAACGCGAGATCGACGCGCTGCATGGCCAGATCGCGCTGGGGTTCCTGATCGTGCAGGATCTGGTGGTGGTGCTGGCGATGATCGTGCTGTCGGCCATCGGCATCGGCGCGGCGGACGGGCATGGCGGATCGGTGACGGGCGTTCTGGCCGCCGGACTGGCGCTGGTC
>CALEZJ010000306.1 GCA_937927885.1 uncultured Paracoccaceae bacterium
GGTGGGGGGCTGTGCAAGGGTGGGGGGGCGGCCTATATCGACCTTCAGATGGAGGCCATGATGATTGCACCCGCCCTGCACCCTGAGACGATCTGTGCCCCGGCCCCGGGCCGCGCCCTGCTGCGCGTCGGCGGCGCGGACCGGGTCAAGTTCCTGCAGGGACTGGTCACCCAGGATGTGAGCCGCGTTCTGCGCGAGGGGATCGGCTATGGCGCGCTCTTGACCCCGCAGGGCAAGCTGCTGGCGGATTTCCTGCTGGTGGCCGAGGCGGACGCGCTGCTGATCGACGTGGCCGAGCCTCTGGCCGAGGATCTGACGCGGCGGTTGACCCTGTTCCGCCTGCGCGCCACGGTCACGATCGAACGGGTCGCCCTGCCGGTGACGCGTGGTCTGGGCCCGGCCCCCGAGGGCGCGCTGGCCGATCCGCGCGCGGCAGGGCTGGGCTGGCGGCTTTACGGTGTTGCGCTGGAGCAGGGCGCGCCGGTCGATTGGGACGCGCTGCATGTGGCCCTGGGGGTGCCTCAGACCGGGACCGACCTGATCCCCGGCGAAAGCTTTATCCTCGAGGCGGGGTTCGAGCGCCTCAGGGGCGTCGATTTCCGCAAGGGCTGTTATGTCGGGCAGGAGGTCACCGCCCGCATGCACCACAAGACCGAGCTGCGCCGGGGCCTGGTGCGGCTGGCGCTGGCGGGGACGGTGGCTCCGGGCACGCCGGTGGTGATGGATGACGGGCGCGAGGCCGGGGTGATCGGCACGGTCGCGGGGGATCGGGCGCTGGCCCTGATGCGGCTCGATCGGCTGGAGGGGTCGCTGACGGCGGCGGGCGTGGCGGTGGCGCCGCTTGGGGACGCGGACCGCCCGTAGGGTGGGGTTTCACCCCACCCTGCGCGAGCCGTCACGCCGTCGGCAGCAGCGCCACGGCGACCCGGCGCCCCTCGGACAGGAGCACGTTGTAGGTGCGGCAGGCGGTGGCCGAGGCCATGATCTCGATCCCCAGCCCGGCCGCTTCCAGCGCCTCGCGCAGGGCGCGGGGCAGCGGCGCGATCTGCGGCCCGGTGCCGATGAACAGCACGTCCACCTGACCAGCGAGGGCCAAGAGCGTCGCGCTGTCCTCAAGGCCCGCCCAGGGCGCGACCAGCCCGGGGGCGATCAGGACGGGGGCGGGGTGCGCCTCGCCACCCAGCCGGAAAAATCCCGCGCCATAGCCCTCGATCGGCTTTGCGGCGCCGAAATCCACCTCGGTCAGTTTCATGCGCTTCCCCTTACTCCCATAGCGGCAGGCCGACCAGCGCGGCCAGAGCCATCAAGACCAGCGCCACCGGGCGATAGGCCGCCTGCGAGCCGGGCAGGGCACGAAACACCCAAGCCCCGACCCCGTTCGCCGCCATGAACAGCGGCACCATCAGCGCCGAGGCGACCAGCAAGCCCGGTCCGATCACCCCCTGCCAGCCCAGTGCGACCAGAAGTGCCAGATCCACCACCAGAAGATACAGGATCAGATTGGCCCGCACCACCGAAGGTCCCAGCGGGCTGGCCAGAAAGAACAGCACCACCGGCGGCCCCGAGAGCCCGGTCAGCCCGCCCAGAAACCCCGAGACCAGACCCACGCCGCCCTGCACCGCGCCGCCGCGCGGGCCCTGCCAGCGCCAGCCGGTCGCCAGCACGGCAACCGCAACCAGCGCCACCGCCGACACCAACCAGCGCACGCCAACCACGGGCAGAACGACCAGCAGCATCACCCCGGGCAGCAATCCGGCCACCATGCCCAGCGACAGGCAGGCGACCACGGCGCGCTCGGCCTCGGTCCAGGCGCGGCGCACCAGCACCAGCGGCCCGGCCAGTTCCAGCAGCGTCAGCAGCACCAGCGCCGCGACCGGAGGAATGACCATCGAAGCCAGCGGCATCAGCACGAGCGCGGTGCCAAAGCCGGAAAAGCCGCGCACCACCCCCGCGAGGGCCACTACGGCCAGCAGGAATGCCCAGCCCGCAGGCCCGAGGC
This sequence comes from uncultured Paracoccaceae bacterium, assembly GCA_937927885.1. Classification (GTDB taxonomy): domain Bacteria; phylum Pseudomonadota; class Alphaproteobacteria; order Rhodobacterales; family Rhodobacteraceae; genus Pararhodobacter. The sequence continues at coordinate 2,000 of CALEZJ010000306.1, forward strand.
CACCCGGGCCCAGCGCCGCGTCGGCCAGATCCAGCATGGCGCCTCAGGCCGAGGGGGTGAACTGGGTGCCGCCCTTCGACTCGGTCTTGCCCTTGCCGGGGTCACGCTTGACCCCCAGCCAGCGCACGATCACCGCCGCGACATAGACCGATGACCAGGTGCCGACAAAGATCCCCCAGATCATCGCGAACACGAAGCCCCGGATCACGTCGCCGCCCAGCGTGATCAGCGCAAAAAGCGCCAGAAGCGTGGTGAACGAGGTCATCAGGGTGCGCGCCAGGGTTTCGTTCAGCGACAGGTTCATCACATCCGTCACGTCGCGCTGCTTGTACTTGATCAGGTTCTCGCGCATGCGGTCGAAGACGATCACCGTGTCGTTGATCGAATAGCCGACGATGGTCAGCAAGGCCGCGATGATCGCCAGATCGAAGCGCAGTTGCAGCACGGTGAAGATGCCGATGGTCAGCACCACGTCATGCACCAGCGCGGCCACCGCGCCGACGGCGAATTGCCATTCGAACCGGAGCCAGATGTAGAACAGGATGCCCAGGAGCGCCGCCCCCACCGCCAGCATCGCCTGCTGCACCAGTTCGCCCGACACTTTCGGCCCCACCGATTCGACCGAGGTGAAGCGCAGTTCAGGGTCCATGGCGCGCAGCGCGGCCTCGATGCGGGTCAGGGTTTCCGGGGTCACGGCCTCGGCATTGGCCTGCGCCTGGATGCGCACCATGGCAACGTTGCGCTCAGGTCCGAAAGAGGGATCGAAGACTTCGGAAATTGCCACATCGCCGACGTTCAGCGGCGCGATGGCGGCGCGGTAGGCGCCGACATTCACCGCCTGGGTGGATTCCGTGCGGATCGAGGTGCCGCCCCGGAAATCGATGCCAAAGTTCAGCCCGACGCTGAAGAACGCGACCAGCGACAGCACCATCAGCACCAGCGACAGCCCGAAGGTGTAGCGGGCCGGGCCCATGAAGTTGATGGTGGTGTTTTCGGGGACCAGTTTGAGCCGGATCATGGGTCTATCCTCAGAGGGCGAGCGTCTTCGGCCGACGGCGTTCGAACCACCAGACGATGATCAGGCGGGTGACGAACAGCGCCGAAAAGACCGAGGTGACGATCCCCAGTCCCAGCGTGACGGCAAAGCCGCGCACCGGCCCGGACCCCAGCGCGAACAGGATCGAGGCGGTGATGAAGGTGGTGATGTTGGCATCCACGATGGACGACATCGCCTTTTCATAGCCCAGTTCGATGGCGCGGGCCGGTCCGCGTGCGGTGCGCAATTCCTCGCGGATGCGTTCAAAGACCAGCACGTTGGCGTCCACCGCCATGCCGATGGTCAGCACGATGCCCGCGATGCCGGGCAGAGTCAGAGTGCCACCGATCACCGACAGGACGGCAAAGATCATCGCGATGTTGAACAGCAGCGCCACATTGGCGATCCAGCCGAAAAAGCCGTAGGCGAGCCCCATGTAAAGCAGGACGACGGACATGGCGACCACCGCCGCGATCTTGCCCGCATCCACGCTGTCCTGCCCCAGTTCGGGGCCGATGGTGCGTTCTTCCAGGAAGGTCATGCCGGCGGGCAGGGCACCCGCACGCAACAGGACGGCAAGCTGCGTGGATTCCTCGACGGTGAAACGCCCGGTGATGATGCCCGAGCCGCCCGGGATATGCGACTGGATCACCGGGGCGGAAATCACCTCGTCATCGAGCACGATGGCAAAGGGGTTGCCGATGTTCTCGGCGGTATAGAGGCCAAAGGCCCGCGCCCCGGCCGGGTTGAAGCGGAAGGCAACCGCCGGTCGGCCGTTCTGGTCGAAATCGGGCTGCGCGTCGGTCAGCTGCTCGCCCGAGACGACGGGGGTCTGTTCGAGCACATAGAAGAGGCCGGGATCGTCCATCGCCGGATGCACGACCTGCCGGGGCTCGGGGATGGTCGAGGCGTCCGAGGTGGTGCGAACCACCGGATGGAAGGTGAGGCGCGCCGTGGTGCCGATCAGCGCCTTCAGTTCCTCGGCCGAGCCGATGCCGGGCACCTGGATCAGGATGCGGTCGGCGCCCTGGCGCAGGATCGTGGGTTCGCGCGTGCCGACTTCGTCGACGCGGCGGCGGATGATCTCCAGCGACTGGCGCATGGTGCGGTCGTCGGTGGCGGCGCGCTCGGCCTCGGAGAGCGAGACCAGGATCTCGCCGTTCTCGATGCGGATGTCGAGGTCCTGCTGGCCGATGCCGGTCAGGGACTGCATCGGCCGCGCGAGGCTTTGCACGATTTCCAGCGCATGGGGCAGGCCCGCCGGGTTACCGATGGCGACCCGCAGCAACCCGGCATCGTCCGACGGCATGCGCCGCACGCCGCCAACGATGGCACGTTCGTTGCGCAGAAGGTCGCGCACCTCGGGCCAGAGCCCGTCGATGCGGTCGGCATAGACATCGGTGACATGCACCTCGGCCAGAAGATGCGCACCGCCGCGCAGGTCGAGCCCCAGATTGATGATGTTCGACGGCAGCCAGTCCGGCCACAGCCCCCGGTCGGCCTGCAGCGCGGGCGTATCCTGCCCGGCCTCGATGCGCGCGATGGCATCGTTGTGGCGTTCGACCCGGTCATAGAACAGGTTGGGCGTGGCGAGAACGGCGGCGCCAAGGCAGATCACGAGGATCAGCACGCGCTTCCAGAGGGCGACTTGCAGCATCAGGGACCCCAGCAAGGGACCCGCCGACCGCAGCGGCCAGCGGGCAAGGGGCCGCGGTCAGCCCGGAGGGGCACCGCGGCGGTTTCGCTCACTCGGCCGAGGCGGGCTCGGTTTTCGAGAGGACATTGGTGATGGTCGAGCGCACGACGCGCACCTTCACCCCGTCGGCGATCTCGACCTCGACCTCGCCGTCTTCCTTGACCTTCACGACCTTGCCGATCACGCCGCCTGCGGTGACCACCTGATCACCCCGGCGCAGGGATTCGATCATCGCGCGGTGTTCCTTCATCTTCTTCTGCTGCGGGCGGATCAGCATGAACCACATGATCGCAAAGATCAGGACAAAGGGCACCAGCGACGACAGCATGCTGGCGGTGCCAGCATCCCCGGCGGTCTGGGCAAAGGCGGGAGAAATGAACATCAGGGTCCTCGGTCGGGTTGGCAGGGCCGGTCGGCCAGTGGGTCGCAACGGGCCTTGACAGGCAGCCACGATTGGCGCGCACCCTATATGGGGGGGCGGGTGAGTTCAAGCGAGAGGCGGCAGGGAAAAAAACCCATGCCCCGGGTGGAGGGATTCTGGTGCCGGCGAAGGGATTCGAACCCCCGACCTTCGCTTTACAAGAGCGTTGCTCTACCAACTGAGCTACACCGGCGCAGCGCCCTGATACCGGGATCGGCGCGCACGCTCAAGGGCGAAGCGCCGGATTCAGAGAGCAGGGCTTGCACCTTTGCCGGCAGGCGGATTACCACTCGGGCCATGGAGATCGCCTTTCACCTCGGTGCGCATCTGACCGACGAGGACCGCCTCGTGCGCTGCCTGATGCGCAACCGCGAGCTTTTGGGGCGCGACGGGATCCTGGTGCCGGGCCCCGGCCAGTACCGCCAGCACTTGCGCAAGCTCGCCTACGAGATGCGCGACCAGCCCACCAATGCCGACACGGAAGCGGCGCTGCTGGACGCGTTGCTCGACGAGGACAGCGGTCAGCGGGTGGTCTTCAGTTGGGAGAATTTCCTGTCGCAGCCGCAATTCGCGGTCAGCCAGGGCCGCCTTTATCATGCGGCGGGCGAAAGGGTGGCACTGCTGCGCCGGCTGTTTCCGACTTGCGCGGTCTCGGTTCACCTGGCGATCCGCAATCCCGCGACCCTGTTGCCCGCCCTCATACGCGCCGATGCCAGCGGCGCGCTGGAACGCGAGGTGCAGGCAGGCGATCCCGGCGGGCTCTTGTGGTCGGGGGTATTGACCCGCATCCTGCAGGCGGCGCCGGATGTGCCGATCACCGTCTGGTGCGACGAGGACACGCCCCTTCTGTGGCCCGAGATCCTGCGCGCGGTTTCCGGCCATCCGCAGGGCAGGGACCTTGACGGCTGGCTGGGCTGGTATGCCGACCTCGTCACGCCAAAGGGCCATGCCGCGATGCGCCGCTGGTTCGCCGCCAACCCGTCCGAGGACGACCTGCACCGCCGCCGCACGCTGAGCGCGCTGGTCGCCCGGTTCGCCCGCCCCGAGGCACTGGAGACCGAGGCCGCCATCCCGGGCTGGAGCGAGGCCGCGATCGAGGCGCTGGACGCGGCGCACGAGGCCGATCTGGACCTGATCGCGGCAATGCCCGGGGTGCGGCTGATCGAACCCTGAGGGTTCAGTTCATCCCCAGCGCGGCCTTGTAGAGATCCAGAACCGCCTCTTCCTCGGCGATGTCGTCGGGCTTGCGTTTCCTCAGCGCGATGATCTTTCGCAGAACCTTGACGTCATAGCCGCGCCCCTTGGCCTCGGCCATGACCTCTTTCTGCTGGTCGGCGATGTCCTTCTTTTCGGCGTCCAGATGCTCGTAGCGTTCGATGAACTGGCGCAGTTCATCGGCGGTGACGTCATAGGCGCTGTCGGTGCTGCTCATTCTTGGCCTCCTTGGTGGGACCCCGTTCCTAACGGCGCCGCCGCCGGGCGGCAAGCACCCGCTTGCCCCCCGGCGCCTCGCGGGCTAGACCGGCTCCACACCCGCAACAGGAGCCGCCATGTCCCTCGCCACCCTGCTGATCTGGGCCGGTTCGGCCGTCACCCTTGGCGGAATCGTCGGGCTGATCGCGGTCGTTGTGCACGTCGCGCGCCTGCGCCGCGCCGGGCTTGCCGAAGCGGACCTGCGCCGGGCGCTGCAAAAAGCCGTCGCCTGGAACATGGGCGCGCTGTTTCTGTCGGTGATCGGCCTGATGCTGGTCGTCATCGCGATCTCGCTGGGCTGAACGGCGATCCGCGCCCGGGGCGCGGATTTGGCGTCAGCGCGAGGGGGCGCGAGCGCCCCCCGTTCCGATCAGAATTCGGTATGCCGCATCACATGGCGGGCGCGGCCGACGATCAGCGGGTCCGGTATGCCGATCACGTCCGGATCCTTGCCCGGGTAATCCAGCGAGGCAAGGAAGTGCTTCATGCAATTCAGCCGCGCGCGCTTCTTGTCCTTGGACTTGATGATCGTCCAGGGCGCATCGGCGGTGTCGGTGTAAAAGAACATCGCCTCTTTCGCCGCCGTGTATTCGTTCCACAGGTTCAGGCTGGCCTTGTCGATGGGGGAGAGTTTCCAGCGCTTCAGGGGATCGGTCTCGCGCTCGGCAAAGCGGCGGCGCTGTTCTTCGGGCGTGACCGAGAACCAGTATTTGTAAAGCCGGATCCCCGAGCGCACCAGCATGCGTTCATACTCGGGCGCCTGGCGCATGAATTCGAGGTACTCCTCGGGCGAGCAGAAGCCCATCACCCGCTCGACGCCGGCGCGGTTGTACCACGAGCGGTCATAGAACACCATTTCCCCCGCTGTCGGCAGATGCTGCACATAGCGCTGGAAATACCACTGGCCGCGTTCCTGTTCGGTCGGCTTGTTCAACGCGACGACGCGGGCGAAGCGCGGGTTCAGATGTTCGGTAAAGCGCTTGATCGTGCCGCCCTTGCCGGCCGCGTCGCGGCCTTCGAAGAGGATGACGAACTTCTGCCCGGTCTCCTGCGCCCAGATCTGCACCTTCAGCAGTTCGGCCTGCAACCGGGCCTTTTCGACCTCGTAGGGCTTGCGCGCCATCGGATGCGAATAGGGGTAGGAATGGCTTTCAAAACGGGTCTGGGCCACCTCGCCGGGACCGATCAGTGCATTCACCGGCTCCTTGACGGCGCGCGCGCGCGACCGTGCCGGGGCCTCGCGGGCGCCTGCATCCGGGGCGTCGGCGTCGGGGGCACTGGCGTCGGGGGCCTCAAGCACGGGCGCTTCGGGGACGGGCGCGTCGGGGACGGGGGCTGGCACAGGCGTGGCGGCGGGCGCGTCGGTTGCCTCGGTCACGGCTTCGGCCTGCCCGGCGCTCGTCATCTCGGTCATTCAGTCTCTCCCTTGCTGGTCAAGATCAATCCCATACTCGCCTTTCGCCGCCGCGTCCTTGATCTGCCGCAACCGCCGCGCAAATGCCTTTACGTTACGTCCTGTCCCGCTTGTGAAACTTTCTTGCGCGCGCTATGCACCCTCAGCCATCAGGACCCGGCGGCGTCAGTGCCGGACCTTGCAACGGAGGACCAAGCGTGAAGATCGGGGCACCGAGAGAGATTTTCCCGGGCGAGAACCGGGTCGCGATGACGCCGGACTCGGCGTTGCAGTTGCAGAAACTGGGCCATAGCTGCCTGATCGAAGCAGGCGCCGGGGCTGCGGCCGGGTTCGAGGACAGCGCCTATGCGGCGGCCGGGGTTGAGGTCGTCGAGGGGGCCGAGGCCCTGTTCGCCGCCGCCGATGTGGTGGTCAAGGTCCGCGAGGCCACCCGCGAGGAACTGGCCCGCCTGCGCGAGGGGCAGACGCTGATCGCCTTCTTCTGGCCCGCCCAGAACCCCGAGATGCTGGAACTTGCCAAGGAACGCGGCGCTTCGGTGATCGCGATGGACATGGTCCCCCGCATCAGCCGCGCGCAGAAGATGGACGCGCTGTCGTCGATGGCCAATATCGCGGGCTACCGCGCGGTGATCGAGGCCGGCAACAACTTTGGCCGGTTCTTCACCGGTCAGGTGACGGCGGCGGGCAAGGTGCCGCCGGCGCGGGTGCTGGTGGTTGGCGCCGGGGTCGCGGGTCTGGCCGCCATCGGCACCTCGACCTCGCTGGGAGCCATCACCTTGGCCTTTGACGTGCGCCCGGAAGTGGCCGAGCAGATCGAATCGATGGGCGCCGAGTTCGTCTATCTCGATTTCGCCGAAGCCGCGCAGGACGGCGCCGCGACGGGCGGCTATGCCGCGCCCTCGAGCCCCGAATTCCGCGAGGCGCAACTGAAGAAGTTCCGCGAACTCGCCCCCTCGGTCGATATCGTCATCACCACCGCCCTGATCCCCGGCCGGCCCGCGCCCAAGCTCTGGACCGAAGACATGGTGGCGATGATGAAGCGCGGCAGCGTCATCGTCGACCTTGCCGCCGAGCGCGGCGGCAACTGCGACCTGACGGTCAAGGACGAAAAGATCGTCACGCCGAACGGGGTGACCATCGTCGGCTATACCGACTTCCCCAGCCGGATGGGCACGCAGGCCTCGACCCTCTATTCGAACAACATCCGCCACATGCTGACGGACCTGACCCCGAAGAAAGACGGCATCCTGTTCCACAACATGGAAGATGACGTGATCCGGGGCGCCACGGTCGCGCATCAGGGGGCGATCACCTATCCGCCGCCACCGCCCAAGGTGGCCGCCATCGCCGCGCAAAAGCCCAAGGAAAAGCCCAAGGAACTGACGCCCGAGGAGCGCCGCGCGCAGGAAGTCGCCGCCTTCAAGGCGCAGACCCGCAGCCAGGTGACCCTGCTGGCCATCGGCGGCGCGGCGGTGCTGGGCGTGGGACTGATCGCCCCGGCCAGCTTCATGCAGCATTTCATCGTCTTCGTGCTGGCGGTGTTCATCGGCTTCCAGGTGATCTGGAACGTGTCGCATTCGTTGCACACGCCGCTGATGGCGGTGACCAACGCGATTTCGTCGATCATCATTCTGGGCGCGCTGATGCAGATCGGCTCGACCTCGTGGATCATCACGGTTCTGGCGGCGCTGGGGATCCTGATGGCCGCGATCAACATCTTTGGCGGTTTCCTCGTGACACGGCGCATGCTCGCCATGTTCCAGAAATCCTGATCGGGCGGGAGCAAGACACATGGACTTCGGTTTCACCATTGCCGCCTACGCGGTTGCGGGCGTCCTGTTCATCCTGTCGCTGGGCGGGCTTTCGGGGCAGGAAAGCGCCAAGCGCGCGGTCTGGTACGGCATTGCAGGCATGGCGCTCGCGGTTGGCGCCACGATGATCGGCCCGGGTTCGGGCCTGTGGATCGTCTCGCTGGTGATGATCGCCATCGGCGGCGTCGTCGGCTGGCAACTGGCCACCCGCGTGCAGATGACCCAGATGCCCGAGCTGGTCGCGATCATGCACAGCCTCGTCGGTCTGGCGGCGGTTTTCGTGGGCTTCAACGCCCATATCGAGATCGGGCGCACGGCGGCGGCCTTTGCGGCCGGGGGCCTGCCCTTTCCGCAGCCCGAAGGGCCGATGAGCGTCGCGGCCTATGACCTGTGGCGCGGTCTGACCGACTTTGCGGCAGTCATCGGCAAGAAGACCGGGGTGGAAATCGGCATCCTGCGCGTCGAACTGATCCTGGGGATCTGGATCGGGGCGGTGACCTTTACCGGGTCGGTCGTGGCCTATGGCAAGCTTGCCGGGCGCATCACCTCGACCGCGACGCAACTGCCCGGCGGGCACATGCTGAACGCGGGCGCGGCGGTGCTGTCGGTTCTGCTGGCGGTGCTGTACTTCCTCTATGCGGATATCGGCTGGGCCTCGGCCCTGGCGCTGCTGCTCTTGACCGCGATGGCGCTGTTCATCGGTTATCACCTGATCATGGGCATCGGCGGCGCCGACATGCCGGTGGTGGTGTCGATGCTGAACAGCTATTCGGGCTGGGCGGCGGCAGCGATCGGCTTCAGCCTGGGCAATGACCTGCTGATCGTGGTCGGCGCGCTGGTGGGTTCGTCGGGGGCGATCCTCTCCTACATCATGTGCAAGGCGATGAACCGCTCGTTCATCTCGGTGATCCTGGGCGGCTTTGGCGGCAGTTCGGGCCCGGCGATGGAAATCACCGGCGAACAGGTTGCCATCGACGCCGAGGGCGTTGCGGCGGCGCTGAACGAGGCGGAATCGGTCATCATCATCCCGGGCTATGGCATGGCGGTGGCGCAGGCGCAGCAGGCGGTGTCGGAACTGACCCGCAAGCTGCGCGCCAAGGGCAAGAATGTCCGCTTTGCCATCCACCCGGTGGCGGGTCGCCTGCCCGGGCACATGAACGTGCTTCTGGCCGAGGCCAAGGTGCCCTATGACATCGTGCTGGAGATGGACGAGATCAACGAGGATTTCCCTTCGACCGATGTCGCCATCGTCATCGGCTCGAACGACATCGTGAACCCGGCGGCGCAGGAAGATCCGAATTCGCCCATCGCCGGCATGCCGGTGCTGGAATGCTGGAAGGCGAAACAGGTGTTCGTCTCGAAGCGCGGGCAGGGCACGGGGTATTCGGGCATCGAGAACCCGCTGTTCTACAAGGAGAATACGCGGATGTTCTACGGCGACGCCAAGAAGTCGCTCGACGATCTGCTGACCAAGATCCACTGAGCCGGGCCAGCCCGCACGGAAAGCCGGCGGCTCTCGGGGCCGCCGGCTTGCGCATCCGGCTGCGTCCTGCCGACGCCCGACGATCGCACTACCCGGCGCGCCTGCGCGGGCGTATGCTGCCGCGTGAG
>CALEZJ010000307.1 GCA_937927885.1 uncultured Paracoccaceae bacterium
GGCCCAGGTCGCCCTGCAGGACCGCATCGACATGGGCTTCGTTCTTGTAGATGAAGCCCGGCGCGCCACCCAGTGCTGCGATTTCCGGTGCGATGGCCTCTTCGCTGTCGGGACCTGCGGTGGTCACCTGAATGGTGCCGATCCGGCTGCCTTCCAGAGCCTCGGCCAGTCCGCCCAATTGCGCGGCGGGGAAGTGTTGCGCGTCGATCCGGCCGCCCGATTCGGCGTTCAGCCGCTGGGCCCAGGCCTCGAAGGCGTTGGTGATCGGCGTTCCGATCCCCTCGGTATGGGCGATGCGGCAGGTCCAGACCTGCTGCGCAAGGCCGCGCGTGGCGATGGCCGGCATCGCCAGTGCGGCGGCGCCGGTGGCCAGGAATGCCCGACGGCTGGGCTGGAACAGGGTCACTTCGGTCATGTCATCTCCTCCCTCGGCGTTCGAGACCCGGAACCGACCGACATGGCCGGGGGCTTGCAACGAACCACCATACCGGTATGTTGCAGGTGCGGGTGCCGTTGACAAGTGTGAATCGCGCTGACAGGACATTACGATGCAGACAGCGCTTCGCCATACCGAACCCATCGCCCCGCAGCTGGTATCCGTGCTGCGTCGCAGCATCGCCGAGATGCAGTTGCCACCCGGTTCGGCCCTGTCGGAAAAGGATATCGCTGCGCGCTTCAACGTGTCTCGCCAGCCGGTGCGCGAGGCGTTCATCAAGCTGTCCGAGGCGGGTCTGGTCGAGATTAGACCCAGTCGGGGCACCTGGGTGATGAAGATTTCCGTGCGTGAGGTCTGCAATGCGCGTTTTGTTCGGGAGGGGATCGAGGCCGATCTTGCCAGCCATGCAGCGCGCCTTGCGCGGCCTGCGCAGATCGACACGCTGGCTGACCTGATCGAGGGCCAGAGGGCGGCATCGCTGGCCAATGATTATGCGGGGTTCAACGCGCTGGACGAAGCGTTTCACCGCACCATTGCCGAGATCGTCGGCAATGACTTTGCTCGCCGGATCGTCGAGGCATCCCGCTTTCAGACCGATCGCGTGCGGCTGTTGTCGCTGCCTACGGCGTCACCCCTGCAAGTGCTGATCGCTCAGCACCAAATGATCCTCGAGCGCATCGCAGACGGCGATGCCCAAGGCGCCGCCGCAGCCATGCGACGCCACCTGCGCGAAATCCTGCTTGCCTTGCCCAGTATTGCGGCGGCGCATCCGGGGTATTTCTCGGACACCGTGCTGCCCGCGCATGCCGCGTCGCTGGTCCCGGATTTGATGGGTTAGGCCGCCTGGCCCCGGCGCAGGCGCGCCCCAAGTGCCTGGAACGATTCTTTTGGCCGCCGTTCCAGTGTGTCGAAGTCGACATGCACCAGGCCAAAGCGTTTCTCATAGCCCAGCGACCATTCGTAATTGTCCAGCAGCGACCACAGGATATAGCCCCTAAGATCGACCCCTTCGGCGATGGCGCGAAGACACTGGGCCAGATGTGCGTCGACATAGGCCAGACGGGCGGGGTCGTGCAGCCCATCCCCACCGGAGTCATGCGC
>CALEZJ010000308.1 GCA_937927885.1 uncultured Paracoccaceae bacterium
GCCCCAGATCGTTCAGCACCAGACCGCTGACCCGCGCATCCGCCGCCGCCAGTTCGGCCAGACGCCGCCCCACGAATCCCCCCGCCCCGGTGATGCCCAGACGCATCGTTTTCCACCTTGCGTTTTGTTGGTTGTTCGTTCAACTAATAAACGGGAACACGACGCTTGGCAAGCCACCGAACGGAGGAGTCTGATGGCACGGATCCTGAAACAGGGCATCGATCCCGGCGCCGCCCGCGCCGCGGATGACAAGGTGCGCGCCACGGTCGAATCGATCCTGGCCGATGTCGAGGCCCGAGGCGATGCGGCGGTGCGCGACTTGTCGATCAGGTTCGACGGCTGGGACCGCGAGGATTACCGGCTCTCCCCGGCCGAGATCAACGCCTGCCTTGCCGACCTGTCGGCGCAGGACATCAAGGACATCGAATTCGCGCAGGCCCAGGTGCGCCATTTCGCCGAGGTCCAGCGCGCCACGATGCAGGATGTCGAGGTGGAAACCCTGCCCGGCGTCATTCTGGGCCATCGCAACATCCCGGTGCAGTCGGTGGGTTGCTATGTGCCGGGGGGTAAATATCCGCTGCTGGCTTCGGCGCATATGTCGGTCCTGACCGCCAAGGTGGCGGGCGTGACCCGCATCATCACCTGTGCGCCGCCCTTCAACGGGCGCCCGGCCTCGGCCATCGTCGCCGCGCAGCACATGGCGGGCGCGGATGAAATCTATGCCCTCGGTGGCGTGCAGGCGGTGGCGGCGATGGCCTTGGGAACCGCGCGCATCGAACCCGTGCACATGCTGGTCGGCCCCGGCAACGCCTATGTCGCCGAGGCAAAGCGCCAGTTGTTCGGGCGCGTCGGCATCGACCTCTTTGCCGGGCCGACCGAAACCATGGTGATCGCCGACGATACCGTCGACGCCGAGCTTTGCGCCACCGACCTGCTGGGTCAGGCCGAACACGGGCCGGACAGCCCGGCCGTGCTGCTGACCACGTCGGAACGGCTGGCGCGCGAAACCATGGCCGAGGTCGAACGCCTGCTGACCATCCTGCCCACCGCCCCCCATGCGCGCAAGGCCTGGGAAACCTATGGGCAGGTCATCGTGGCCGAGAACCATGACGAGATGCTCGCCATCGCCAATGACATCGCCAGCGAACATGTGCAGGTGATGACCGACCGCGACGACTGGTATCTGGCGAACATGACGGCCTATGGCGCGCTGTTTCTGGGGCCGCGCACCAATGTCGCCTACGGCGACAAGGCGATCGGCACCAACCACACGCTGCCGACGAAAAAGGCCGGGCGCTATACCGGCGGGCTCTGGGTTGGCAAGTTCCTGAAAACCCACAGCTATCAGCGGGTGCTGACGGATGCGGCCAGCGCCCTGGTCGGGCGCTATACGTCGCGGTTGTGCATGCTGGAGGGGTTCCAGGGCCACGCCGAGCAGGCCAATGTCCGCGTGCGCCGCTACGGCGGTCAGAACGTGCCCTATGCGCAGGGGGCGGCGCCGAAACCGGGCGAGGACGCGGCATGACCCCCCTGCCCCGCACGCCCTCCTTCGATCTGACCGGCCAGCGCGCGCTGGTCACCGGCGCGGGGCGTGGCATCGGGCTCGGGGCGGCGGCGGCGCTGGCGGCAGCAGGGGCCGAGGTCACGCTGGCCGCCCGCAGCCTGCCCGAAATTCAGGCCGCCGCCGCGCAGATCGGTCCCCGCGCGCGGGCGCTGGCGCTGGATGTGACGGACATTCCCGCCGCCGCGCAGGCCATCGCCGAGGCCGGCCCCTTTGACATTCTGGTCAACAACGCGGGCACCAACCGGCCCAAACCTGTCTGGGAGGTCAGCGAAGGCGATTACGACGCGGTTCTGGACCTGAACCTGAAATCGGCCTTCTTTGTCGCGCAGGCCGTGGCCCGGGGGCTGATCGCCGCCGGGCGCCCCGGCTCGCTGATCCACATGTCCAGCCAGATGGGGCAGGTCGGCGGGGCGAACCGCACGCTTTACTGCGCGTCGAAATGGGGGATCGAGGGGCTGAACAAGGCGCTGGCGCTGGACCTCGCCCCGCATGGAATCCGCTCCAACACCATCGCACCCACCTTCATCGAAACCCCGATGACCCGGCCCTTCTTTCAGGACGAAGGCTTTCGTGCCTCGGTTCTGGCCAGGATCAAGCTGGGTCGCATGGGCCAGGTTCAGGATCTGATGGGCGCCGTGGTCTTTCTGGCCTCGCCCGCCTCGGCGCTGATGACCGGCAGCACGCTGACCGTGGACGGCGGCTGGACGGCGGATTGAACGCGCTCTGGTGGCGCGGCGCGTTTTGACTATACACTGAACCGGATTTCCCCAGACAAGGCCCCGGCCCGTGCAGAAACAGCAACGACAGACCCGCATCAATGGCGAGGTAACCCGAGCCAAGATTCTTGATGCCGCCGAGGAATTGTTCGGCGCGCGCGGGTTTGACGCGGTGTCTTTGCGCGAGATCACCGAGCGCGCCGAGGTGACGCTGGCGCTGGCCAGCTATCATTTCGGCACCAAGGACCAGTTGTTCGAGGATGTCGTCGCCCGCCGCGCCGCTATTCTGGGCGAGGAACGGCTGGCCCGGCTGGCGGCGCTCGATCACCCCGATGTCGAATCGATCCTCGATGCCTTCATGGCCCCCATGTTTGACCGCGCCACCAGCGGCGAGGCCGGGTGGGCCGATTATTTCCGCGTGCTCAGTCGACTGGGCGACGGCAACCGCTGGCTGGACATCCTGACCCGGCATTTCGACACCACCGCGCGAACCTTCCTGGACGCGCTGCAAAAGGCGCGCCCCGGCGCCGACCGGGCCATTGTGGTGCGCGGGTTCACCATGATGCTGAACCTGATGTTGACCACCGTGTCGCAACACGGGCGGCTGGATCGGCTGACCGGCGGCGCAGCGCGCGCCGCCGACCTGCGCGCGGCCTATGCGCCTTTGTTGACGTTCGTGGTCGCCGGGTTCAACAGCGTCACGGAATGAACCGCGCGCGCGCGGCCTGAATCCTGTCGTGGCGCGCTTCGATCCAGTGCAGCAACCGGTTCAGTTCCTCGACCAGTTCGCATCCCATCGGCGTCAGGCGATAGCGCACGCGCGGCGGCACCAGGGGCTCGACCTCGCGCTCGACGAACCCGTCCCGCTCCAGCGCGCGCAGCCGCAGGGTCAGCATGCGCTGCGAGATCTTTCCCTCGGCCGACAGGGCGCCGACCACCCGTTTCAGCGTCGCATGCCGATAGGCCCCCGTTGACAGAATAATCAGGATCAGCGGCGACCAACTGTCCCCCAGCCGCGAGATGACCTCGCGCTCGGGCGCGTCGTGGTCCGGCGGGCTGTCGCCCATCCGCGCCGCCAATGCGACAAGCCCGGTCAATCGGGGGTCGGTGGGCGAGGCGGGTTCGTCCTCGCCCACGGACAGCAGTTTGCGAAGCTCGGCGCGCTCCATCGCTTCTCCCGTGCTGGGGGTTCACCCCGTTTTGCGGGCCGGACGCGATTTGCGCAAGAGCATCGTCAGCAAGAACCAGACCGTGCGCCAATCCAGCATCTTCAGCGCCGCACGCGCCTCCTCGGGGCTCAGTTTCGCGGTCATCGGCATGGCGCCAAACACCTTGCCCTTGACCACCAGGAAATTGCGCTCGTCCGCCGAGATCTGGCTGACCACCATCATCTCCTTGCCGGTGGAATCGACCAGTTTCATGCGACCACCTTCTCGAAATCGATGCCCCAGTCATCGAACATGCGGATCGCCGTGGCCCGCCCGGCGCCGAACACCCCGCCGCCCGGATGCATGAACGGACCAACCAGATAGAGCCCGTCCACCCCCGGCACCGTGAACTGCCCCAGATCGGGCGTCGGGCGGTGGCCCATCATCTGATACATGTAGGGCGCGCAACCGTGCAGATC
>CALEZJ010000309.1 GCA_937927885.1 uncultured Paracoccaceae bacterium
CGTCATATGGGCCTGATCCGAAAAGCCGCAGGCTGCCGCGACCGCCTTGATCGGCAGATCGCTTTTGCAAAGCAAATGAGAGGCTTGCGAAACCCTCTTCTCCTGCACATAAGCATAGGGCGATTTTCCGATGGTCTGCCGCAGACGCAGGTTCAGCGCCCAGACCCCAAGGCCAAGGCTTTCGGCAAGCCGCTCCAGCGTCAGCCCCGCGGCAAGTTCGGTGTCGATGAGTTCATCCAGCTGCTTCATCTCGGTTTGCGAAAAACCGTGCCGACGTTCGCAAGGTTTCCGGATGATCGACGCATAGTGGCGCAGCAGATGAACGGCCATCTGGATGCTTAACGCCTCAGCATAAAGCGGACCGGCAGCCCCGCTCTGCGCCGACTCTTGCGTCAGTTGATCGGCAATATGGCTGATTACCGGGTCATTGCCCTGAAGCACGTCATGCAGGCAGATCACCCCGATCTCGCCGTCGCAGATATCGCGGGCAACGCGGGCCATGAGGTCGTTGCTGAGGTAGATATGCGCGACATGCAGCCCCTCGGTCCAGTTCCAATGCGACTGCATTGCGCGCGACAGAAGCGAGAAATCTCCGGGCCCGCATTGGGTGCGGGTCCAGCGCCCGTCAAATTCGCGGTCCATCGGCGTCAGCCCCTGCCGATATTGAACGATCATGAAATCGTCCATGGGTGGGATCAGCACGTCCTGGCCCTTATAGAGAAAACTGCGCTGCGACACGCCCGCCCAACCCAGTCCCCGACTTTCCACAAGCGTCTCGCCCGGCACCCAAACCGGCAGCTCATCGGCATGGATCAGAAGGTCTGTCACAGATTCCCTCCGGCGCAAGAAGACTTAAAACCAAGGTCAACGCTGGCGTTCTCTGTCTTTCAACAGGAGATGCCATGGGAGTACGAATGATCAGGTAAGATTATGTCACGAACCATAACAATAGGACTTTCGTGCTGCCCCCTTGAGCTTCAGGCGCTTTGAATGAGCTGCTGCCCGAACCCGCCAACTACCGCACGACGAACTGGAAATCCTACAACGATGCCTTGAGGCGGCGGGGGTCGTTGCTGATCTGGCTGGACACCATCGACTGGCTGGTGCGCATGGCCGTGCGCGCCGTCAGGGGCCGCATCGGCGAAGAGGGCGGTGGCGAATCGAACCGCCTCGTCGCCGAGGACGAACTGAGCGAGCAGCCGGACGGCACACTCTATCAGATCGTGACGCTGGCCGGACTGGCGCTGCTGGCGGTGCTGGTGCTGGCCTTGTGGAATCCCACCATGCAGAAACGCGCCATGGCGCAGGTTTCTTGGCCCGAGATCATGCTGATCACCGGCGTTTCCACCTATGTCGCGGTGCTGGAGCATATGGGCACCATCGACTTCGTCGGCGACAGCGTGGCGGGCATGAGCGCATCCGCTATGGCGACCTGATCGCGCGCAGCGGCCGCATGGCCAATGCGCTGACGGGTCTGGGCGTCCAGCCCGGCGACCGGGTGGCGGTTCAGGTCGAGAAATCGGTTCAGGCGATCATCCTCTATCTCGCCACCCTGCGGGCGGGCGCGGTGTTCCTGCCGCTGAACACCGGCTACACCCCCGCCGAGATCGGCTATTTCCTGGGCGATGCCGAGCCCCAGGTCTTTGTCTGCGACCCCGCCCGGCAAGAGGCGCTGCGCGAGCCCACCGAGGCCGCCGGTGCCCGCATGGTCACGCTGGACGCCGTGGGGCGGGGCAGCCTGACTGACGCCGCCGATGCCGCCGAGGCCTTTGCCACCGTGGCGCGGGACCGGGACGACCTTGCCGCGCTGCTCTACACCTCGGGCACCACCGGCCGGTCCAAGGGTGCGATGCTGACCCATGGCAACCTGGTCTCGAACGCTCGGGTGCTGCGCGAGGCATGTGGATTTCGGCAGCTTGGCGGTCCGGGTCTCGTGATGCGATGCGCTCGCCGAAGACATTGGCGCACCGCATCTTGGCCTCGATCCGGCTTCGGGCGTGGTAGCCCAATCTGGGCGTGCCGAAGACGGGGCCACTTCGGCACACCCACAAGTCCTTCTGTCTTCAAATCAAACAGCATGAGCTTCAGGCCACGAGCGCGGTCGGCAGTGCGGGTCCCACCGGCACGATGCCGTTCGGGTTCAGTGCCCTGATGGAATAGTAGCCGCGCTTGATATGGTCGATGCTGACCGTCTCCCGGACGCCGGGGATGGCCAGGACACGCGCGACATAGGCTCTCAATCCCGGATAATCCGCGATCCGGCGCAGGTTGCATTTGAACAGCCCGTGATAGGCGACATCGAAGCGGATCAGGGTCACGAACAGGCGGATGTCGGCTTCGGTGAACTGGTCGCCGGTCAGAAAGTCGAGACCATCGGACAGGCGGTCCTCCAACTTGTCCAGCATGGCGAAGACCTGCATGAACGCCTCCTCGTAGGCCGCTTGCGTGGTGGCGAAGCCAGCGCGGTAGACGCCGTTGTTCAGGCGCGGATAGATGCGTTCGTTCAGCGCCTCGATCTCATCGCGCAGATCCCCGGGGTAAAGATCGACTGAATTATCGGCCAGATCGCCGAATCCGGAGTTCATCATCCGCAGGATCTCGGCCGATTCGTTGTTGACGATGGTGCCGCGCGTCTTGTCCCACAGCACCGGCACCGTGGCGCGGCCGCTGATCGCCGGATCGGCACGGGTGTAAAGCTCGTGCAGATAGGTGGCGCCGTTCAGCGTATCGCGGTCCGAGCCGGGGTAGTCGCCGAAGCGCCAGCC
>CALEZJ010000310.1 GCA_937927885.1 uncultured Paracoccaceae bacterium
ATCCGCAACCTGCCCGGCGACCCCGGCACCACAGCGCGCCCCGATCAGATGCAGCATCAGGTCGGCAGCGGGCACGGCGCCCCCGGCGGTAAAGCGGTTTCCCGACAGGACAAAGCGGTCAGGAACAACCTCGACCGCAGGGTAGGTTGTTGAAAAGTCTTCCAGATCCTCCCAATGCACGGTGGCGCGATGGCCGTCCAGCAACCCCGCGCGGGCCAGCACCCAGGGCCCCGCGTCAACCCCGCCGATCGCCCGGAACCGGCCGGCGTCGCGCCGCAACCGCGCCGCCAGCGTCCGGTTGGCGCCCCCTGCCTGATCGTAGCCCGCGATCACGATCAGCACATCCGCCCCCACCGCCGCCGCCAACCCGCCCCGACTGGGCAGTTCG
This sequence comes from uncultured Paracoccaceae bacterium, assembly GCA_937927885.1. Classification (GTDB taxonomy): domain Bacteria; phylum Pseudomonadota; class Alphaproteobacteria; order Rhodobacterales; family Rhodobacteraceae; genus Pararhodobacter. Next base: position 389 of record CALEZJ010000310.1, read on the forward strand.
ATCCCGCAGGTCAGCGGCGCGGGGCCACCATCGGGCGTGACGACCCGCCAGCGAAACCCCTCGCGCCCCAGGTGCCGGTTGGCGTTGCGCAGCGGGTCCAGCACCGAGGCCACTTCGAGGATCGAGGCGCGCGGCAGCACCAGCACCGCGATGTCGAGCGGCTGGGTTGACGGGGCAAAAATCGTTTCGCTGTGTGCCATCTTTCTTTCGTAATTTGTCAAGTGCGGTACCGCAAGCCTGTTACGCTGGTCCAAGGAAGGGAGACCACCATGCCATTGACGATGAATCGCGAGGTTTTCATCACCTGCGCCGTGACCGGTTCGGGCGGCACGCAGGACCGCAGCCCGCATGTGCCGCGCAGCCCGGCCCAGATCGCCGCCAGCGCCATCGACGCGGCCAAGGCGGGGGCGGCCGTGGTGCATTGCCATGTCCGCGACCCCGACACGGGCAAGCCTGCCCGGGACCCGGCGCTCTATCGCGAAGTGACCGAGCGCATCCGCGACTCGGGCACCGATGTGGTGCTGAACCTGACCGCCGGGATGGGGGGCGACCTGCTGTTTGACGGCACCGAGGCGATGAACCGCATGAGCCAGCGCAGCGACATGGCCGGTGCCGCCGAACGGGTCGCGCATGTCGTCGAGTGCCGCCCGGAAATCTGCACCCTCGATTGCGGCACGATGAATTTTGCCGAGGCCGATTATGTCATGGTCAACACGCCCGGCATGCTGCGCGACATGGCGCAGCGGATGACCGACGCGGGCGTGCAGATCGAGATCGAGGCCTTTGACACGGGCCATCTGTGGTTTGCCAGGCACCTGGTGGCCGAGGGGATCATCCGCGACCCGGTTCTGGTGCAATTGTGCATGGGGGTTCCCTGGGGGGCGCCGGACGATCTGAACACTTTCCTCGCGATGGTCAACAATGTCCCCCAGGGCTGGCACTGGTCGGCGTTCAGCCTGGGTCGGCACCAGATGCCCTATGTTGCAGCGGCGGTGCTGGCGGGTGGCAATGTGCGCGTGGGGCTGGAGGACAACCTGTGGTTGGACAGAGGCGTGCTGGCCACCAATGCGCACCTTGTTGAAAAGGCGGTCGGTATCATCGAAGGACTGGGGGCCAGGGTCATCGGCCCCGATGAGGTCCGCCAGCGGTTGAACCTGAAAAAACGCGCTCCAGTGGCGAGGTAGGGACATGGCACGCAAGGCGGCGATCATTGGCGGCGGTGTGATTGGCGGGGGTTGGGCGGCGCGCTTCCTGCTCTCGGGATGGGATGTCGCGGTCTTCGACCCTGACCCCGAAGCGCCGCGCAAGGTGGGCGAGGTTCTGGCAAACGCCCGCGCAGCCCTGCCGACGCTGGCGGATGTGCCCATGCCACCCGAAGGACGTCTGACATTCACGGACTCCCTGACCGAAGCCGTTCAAGGGGCTGATTATATTCAGGAAAGCGTCTCCGAGCGGCTTGACCTGAAGCACAGGGTCTTTGCGCAGATCCAGCAGGCGGCACCGCAGACCCTGCTCGGCTCTTCGACATCGGGCTTCAAGCCGTCGCAATTGCAGGAGAACGCCGCGAACCCCGCGGTGATCTTCGTGGCGCACCCGTTCAACCCGGTCTACCTTCTGCCGCTGGCCGAGGTTGTTCCGTCTGCACAGAATGACCTGCAACGCATTGAAGAGGCGAAAGAAATCCTGCGAGAGATCGGGATGTTCCCCCTGCACGTCCGCAAGGAGATCGACGCCCATATCGCCGACCGGTTTCTGGAAGCGGTCTGGCGCGAGGCGCTCTGGCTGGTCAAGGATGGCATCGCCACGACCGAGGAGATCGACGAGGCCATCCGCATGGGCTTTGGCCTGCGCTGGGGGCAGATGGGTCTGTTCGAGACCTATCGCATCGCGGGTGGCGAGGCGGGGATGAAGCACTTCATGGCGCAGTTCGGCCCCTGCCTGACCTGGCCCTGGACAAAGCTGATGGATGTGCCTGAATTCAATGACGAATTGGTCGACCTGATCGCCGGCCAGTCGGATGCGCAATCCGGGAAGTATTCGATCCGTGAACTTGAGCGCATTCGCGACCGCAACCTCATCGGCTTTCTGCGCGTGTTGAAGGACCGCAACTGGGGTGCCGGAAAGGTCCTGCTGGACCACGATGCCCGCCGCCGTGCGGTGATGCCGGACCCCACGCCCGACACTGCCGCCCCCCTGGTTCTGGCGCAGATGCAGGTTCTGCCGGGCTGGATCGACTATAACGGCCATATGACCGAAAGCCGGTATTTGTTCGCTTGCTCAGAGACTTCGGATGCGTTCCTAAGGCACGTCGGGGCCGGGATGGACTATGTCGCCGCCGGGCATTCCTACTATACCGCCGAAAGCCACATCCTGCATGCGGGCGAGGCCAGGTTGGGTGACCGGCTGACC
>CALEZJ010000311.1 GCA_937927885.1 uncultured Paracoccaceae bacterium
TAATGGCTGAACGCTTTGTTCGCGTCGGCCATCTTGTGGGTGTCTTCGCGCTTTTTCACCGCGGTGCCACGGTTGTTGACCGCATCGGCCAGTTCCCCGGCAAGGCGCTCTTCCATCGTGTTCTCGTTGCGCTTGCGCGCGGCGGTGATCAGCCAGCGGATCGCGAGGGCTTCGCGACGCTCGGTGCGGACCTCGACGGGGACCTGGTAGGTGGCACCGCCGACGCGGCGCGACCGCACTTCGACCGAGGGCTTGATGTTGTCCAGCGCCTCGTGGAACACGTCGATGGGCGAGCGCTTGAGGCGCTTTTCGACGCGGTCGAGCGCGTTGTAGATGATCGATTCGGCAACCGATTTCTTGCCGTCAACCATCAGGTTGTTCATGAACTTCGTCAGAACCGTATCGCCAAACTTGGCGTCCGGCAGGACTTCGCGCTTTTCAGCGGCGTGACGACGCGACATGGGGGTCTCTCCTTACTTCGGACGCTTCGCGCCGTATTTCGAACGACGCTGGCGACGATCCTTGACGCCCTGCGTGTCGAGCACGCCGCGCAGGATGTGGTAGCGCACACCCGGCAAGTCCTTGACGCGGCCGCCGCGGATCAGCACCACCGAGTGTTCCTGCAGGTTGTGCTTTTCGCCGGGAATGTAGCTGATGACCTCGAAACCATTGGTCAGGCGCACTTTGGCGACCTTCCGCATGGCCGAGTTGGGTTTTTTCGGCGTCGTGGTGTAGACGCGGGTGCAGACGCCGCGCTTTTGCGGGCAGCTTTCCAGGTGCTGCGACTTCGAGCGTCGCACTTTGGGCTGCCGCGGCTGGCGGATCAGCTGTTGGATCGTGGGCATACGTTTCGCCTTGTCTTGCGGCCCGTTCAACCTGCGCTCGTCAGCGGGGTATCCGGGGGCAGTTCGTCATCTCGCATCTTGCGCGTCCGCAAAACACAAAACCGCTTGCGCGTCCGGTTCCGGAAGCGCCGCGGTGGAATTCCAGAGGATCGGGGCCGGGGGCCCGGATCATGACCAGAAGTGGTTCAAAGCCCCGAAAGACGGATTGCTCCGACCCCGGGTGCGCGCCGTATAGGGGGAGTCGCGGGGGTTGTCAACACGCCCCCGGCACCGGAGGGCCGGGTTGCGTGGCGGGCAAGGCGCCCTTAGGGTTGCCCCAGTTTTCGGGGAATGAGGATGCGCCTTTTCAACCTGCTCCCGCGTCAGTCGCGGCCAGTCTCGCCGTCGGTCGCGACGCAGGTTATCGGGCTGTGCCGATTCTCGTATCCGACGCTCGACGGGTTCCAGAGCGGGCCTGCGACCCTGCCCGAAAGAATTGCCTATCTCCATGATCCTGTCCGGCTGGACGAGAGGTTCCGTCTGTTCGAGGCCTTCACCCTGCCCTCGATCCGCGCGCAGACCGACGCGGATTTCACCTTTCTGATCGTCCATGGCAGCGATCTGCCAAAAGCGCAGCGCGACCGGCTGCACGATCTGGTTGCCGGTATCCCGCAGGTGGTGGTGCAGGCGCATGAACCGGGTCCGCATCGCCCGGTGATGAAGGGGGCGATCAATTCCGTGCGCAGGCCGGGGTGCTATTCGATCCAGTTTCGGCAGGATGACGATGATGCCATCGGCACGGGTTTTGTCGCCAGTCTGCGCAAGGTGGTGCAGGACGCTTTCCCCCTGTTTCAGGCCAACCGGCATGTTTCGGTCTCGCAGACGCGGGGGTGGAATGCCTGCGCCTCGGCGTTGGGGATCCATGCGGCGCCGGTCCAGCGGATCTATCCCGCCGTCGCCTTTGCCATCGTGTTTCGCCCGGACGTGCAGTTGAGCGTGATGAACTTTGCCCATCACGACATCTGGAAACACATGCCGACCCTGACCCTGGCCGACCCGGACATGCTGGTGCGCGGCGGCAATGCGCACAACGATTCGGGCACGCAGATCGGCACCGACCTGCCGTTGCTGACACCCGATCAGGAGGCGCTGTTCCAGCGCGCCTTCGGGATCAGCGCCGCGCAGGTGCGCGCGCTCTACGCGCCGCGACCCGCTGGCGGTAGAGGGTGAACAGGCCCGACCCCACGATCAGCGCCGCCCCGGTCGCGGTCACCCAATCCGGCCATTCGCCAAACAGCGCCAGCCCCAGCACCAACGCCCAGACCAGCGCGGTGTAGCGATAGGGCGTGACCACCGCCAGTTCCCCGGTGCGCACCGCCATCACGGTCAAGAGATAGCCGCCGACGATGCACAGCGCCGTGGCCACGAGCAGCGCCGCCTGCGAGACCTCGGGCAGGACGAAGGGCTCGGACAGGCTGCCCACAAGGCCGAACAGCGTCACCGCCACGGCATTCGCCAGCGCAACCACCAGCGAGGGGACCGAACGCCCCATGCCCCGGGTCAGCAGGTCGCGCGCGGTCACCAGAAGGACGCAGATCAGCGCATAGACGGCATGCAGCCCAAAGCCATCGGGGCCAGGCTGCGCGATCATGAGCACACCGACAAAGCCCACGCCAATCGCGAGGAGCCGCCGCCAGCCCACTGGTTCGGCCAGAAACAACGCGGCGCCCAGCGTGACGGTCAGGGGCAGCGCCTGCATGATGGCGGTCAGGTTGGCGATCGGCATGTGATAGAGCGCTTGCAGGAAGAACCAGGTCGACGCGGTATCCGCCAGCGCCCGCACCAGCACCAGTCGTCGGTCGCGCGCCGACAGGGCGACGCGGAATGCCCCCATGCGCCAGGCCATCAGCACCAGGATCGCGCTGACCAGCACGCCGCGCCAGGCCAGCGTCTGGAACAGGGGAAAGCCCTGCCCCAGCGCCTTCATGATCGCGTCCGAACTGGTGAAAGCCGCCATCCCGGCCATCATCAAGAGCGCGCCGCGGGTGTTTTCAGAATGCATGATCGGCGGCCTGTTCCCTTTTCTGGCCGGGACAATGTCGCTTCACAGGTGAAAAGAAAAGCCCCCCATCGCAGCCCGATAGGGCCCGGCGGCTGAAGGATGGGACCGTGGCGCCTTTGGCCAGCAAGTCGGCGTGGTCCCCAGGCACAAGCCCCATTCCTGCGTCGTCCGTCCGAAGGGATCGAGGCCCGCGCCGATCACTTCGCGGCAAGGTCATCAGCAGGGGAACCTGGCAAAGGAAAACCCCCGCAGCGCAGGGCAGCGGGGGGTCTGTCGTGTCACAGGCAGGCGCCTCAGCGGTCGTCGCCCGCCTCGGCAAAGCCGTGGTCGACGACCGGGGCCGCCAGAACCGCCGCCTCGGCCTCGGCGCGGCGAAGCGCGATCACCTCGTCGTCGCGGTCGGTGGCGATCTTCTTCGTTGCCGTCGCCACGCCGCCGGTGCCCGCCGGAATCAGGCGGCCGACGATGACGTTCTCTTTCAGGCCCACCAGCTTGTCGCGCTTTCCGATCACCGCGGCCTCGGTCAGCACGCGCGTGGTCTCCTGGAACGAGGCCGCCGAGATGAACGAACGGGTCTGCAGGCTGGCCTTGGTGATCCCCAGCAGGATCGGCTCGCCCTTGGCCGGACGCAGGCCCTGGGCCAGCGCCTTTTCGTTGGTCTCGTCGAACTCGAACTTGTCGACCGTCTCGCCTTTCAGCAGCGTCGTCTCGCCCGAGTCGAGGATCTCGTACTTTTGCAGCATCTGCCGCACGATCACCTCGATGTGCTTGTCGTTGATCTTCACGCC
>CALEZJ010000312.1 GCA_937927885.1 uncultured Paracoccaceae bacterium
GGCAAGGAAAGGCCCTGATGAACACCCCCGCCCCGACAAGCTACCGCCGCGTCATGCTGAAGATCTCGGGCGAGGCCCTGATGGGCGATCAGGGCTTTGGCCTGAACCCGCCGACCGTGCAGCGCATCGCCAACGAGGTGAAGGCGGTGCATGACCTTGGGGTCGAGATCTGCATGGTGATCGGTGGCGGAAACATCTTTCGCGGGTTGCAGGGCAGCGCGGCGGGGATGGAGCGCACGACCGCAGACTACATGGGCATGCTGGCCACGGTGATGAACGCACTCGCGATGCAATCGGCGCTGGAATCGCTGGGGGTTTTCACGCGGGTGATCAGCGCGATTCCGATGGATCAGGTCTGCGAGCCCTACATCCGCCGCCGCGCCGTGCGCCATCTGGAGAAGAAGCGCGTCTGCATCTTTGCCGCGGGCACCGGGAACCCCTTTTTCACCACCGACACCGCCGCGGCGCTGCGCGCCAGCGAGATGGGCTGCGAGGCGGTGTTCAAGGGCACCAAGGTCGATGGCGTCTATGACAAGGACCCGAAGAAATTCCCCGATGCCAAACGCTATGACACCGTCAGCTATGACGAGGCGCTGGAAAAGAACCTTGGCGTGATGGACGCGACCGCGATCGCGCTGGCGCGGGACAACAAGCTGCCGATCATCGTCTTTTCGCTGGACCACGAGGGCGGGTTCCGCAGCATCCTGCGCGGCGAGGGCACCTTTACCCGCGTCGCGGCCTGAGACCGGGGGGCCTCTGTGCCGGACGGCACAGGGGCGCGGGCTTTCGGGGTGTTGTTTGGCACGCCCGGCACCGGCGCGTCATGGTGATCTGATCCCATCAACCGCGAGAGGGGATCACACCATGAAAGACGCTTTCCAGGCCATCCTGAACGACTTTGGCGCGAAGATCGGGATTGATCTGCCGCTGTCGCCCGAGGGGCAGGTTGCCATTGGCATCGACGAGACCGAATTGGGCCTGAGCTATGTCGAGGGCACCGACGAGTTGCACCTGCACACCATCATCGGCGCTCTTCCCGACGAGCCGACCGTCGCCTTTCTCAGCGTGCTGATGGCGGCCAACCACATGGGGGCGATGACCGAGGGTGGGGCGATCGGCTGCGATCTGGAGGAACAGCTGGTCACGCTGAACCGCCGCATCCCTGCCGCCTGGCTGACCCTGCCGCGTTTCGAGACGCTCATCGAGGGTTTTGCCGATCTGGCCGCCGTCTGGCGCGACAATTACGCCGCCCTGATCACCACCGCCGAGGCCGCCGAGGCCGCGGGGACCGAAGCCGCCGCCGCGGGTGGCGACTCGTGGATCCGGATGTGAGGACAAGACCATGGACATCGGAAAATTTCGCGACCTCGCCGCCTCGACGCAGATGGGCCGCGCCCGTCTGGAAGAGCGCGACACCAACCAGGCGCCCTTTTCGGAAACCACCGTGACCGCGCCCAACCGCAGTTCCACCGGCAAGCTGTTCTCGCGCATCGGGGATTTCTTTTCGCGGGCCACCAAATCCGGCAAGGAGACCCAGGCCACCCAGAACCGCGAGGTGCGCCAGTCCTTTGCCGAGGCCTTGCGCCGGGCCTATCCCAACGCGCAGTCCAGCGTCATCGACAAGGTCACCCAGCATTCGACCAAGCCCCTGATGGTGCGCGATATCAAGGCGATCATGACCGATGTCGAGCTGTCCAACAAGGTTGGCGCCATGCGCTTTACCGTGCCGACATCGAACCAGCCGATCTCGATCTCGCCCAGCCTGATCCCGCGGTCGACCTTGCAGAGTGTGGACAACCTGCAAACCGAATTGCAGGGCAAGATCGACCGCGGTCGCGAACTGGTCGACAAGCTGCGCCACAACACCGAGGACAAGCCGGTTGTGCCGTCGAAAAAGGATGTGTCGGACATCATGTGGTTCCTGCATGTTTCGGCCGAGGGCAAGGCCGGCGCCCCCTTCAAGGCCGGGGCGATCACGGTGGATGATCCTGGCGGACGGATCCGCGAGTATCTCGACCGCAGCAGCGAGGTCTATCAGCGCAAGTCCTCGCATATCGGCGGTTTCCAGAAGGTCGACGGCGGCGCGCATCGGGGCATCGACTTTGGCGGGGCGCCGAACAATCTGGACGAACTGCTGCCCAACGGGCGTTCGACGGTGCTCTATGGGCGCCTTGCGCAGGGCACCCAGCAGATGCCGCGCGAGATGCTGTTCCTGAAGATGGAAAGCCATGGCTGCCGCCTGGCCAGCCCCAGTTCCAAGATCCGCGACGGCGAGGGCCACGGGCCGCAGGACCGCAAGGTGAAGCTGGGCCATGATCTGAAGGCATTCTTCGGCCATGCCTTCAGCTTCCTCGGCGGGATCGGCGAGCGTTCCAGCGGCAACCACGCCGCGGACAGTCGCAAGGAGCGGGTGAACAAGCCCTTCATCGAGGGTTACCAGACCCTGCTCAAGCAGATGCCGCCGGTGGTGCGCGAGATGCTGGAACGCGACGATCCGCTGTCGAAGTCGGGCGGGATCCGGGTCATGTCGAACAACATCGACCAGGTGCGCGATGCCCTGCGCCGCGGAGTCGGGATCGAGATCGCCGAGCCCGAATTCGAGGAGGTGAACATCCTTGACGAGGAAGAGGTCCCGCGCGACCGGCAACCCCTGGGCGACGGTCCTGTTCTGGGGCCCCAGCAGGGGATCGCGCAGCAAACCGCGATCGACCTGGACCTCCAACTGGAGGTCATGGAAAACCTGCTGGCCCAGTATGACGACGGCGACATCTCGCTGCGGATCGGCAACGAGGTCATCCTGAACCGCCATAACCTGTAATCAGGCCCTTTCCAGGGCCGGACGCCCCCCCAGACGACCGGTCCCGGAAACCCGGGCGCGATCCTCGCGGTCGCGCCCGTTCTGGCGTCCGGGTCTATACATGCCCCGCGCTTTGCGGGTATAGGTTGCGGGAAAGTCAGCACCTTTGAACGGACCGGAACACCCGCATGAGCGACGACCTCGAAATCGACATCGATGACCTGACGCGCCGGATGGAGGGAGCGCTGTCCTCGTTGCGCACCGAATTTGCCAGTTTGCGCACCGGGCGGGCCTCGGGCTCGATGCTCGAACCGATCCAGGTCGAGGCTTACGGCCAGATGACGCCGATCAACCAGTTGGGCACGATCAACGTGCCCGAACCGCGCATGGTGGTGATCAACGTCTGGGACAAGGGCATGGTCAGCAAGGTGGAAAAGGCGATCCGCGACAGCGGGCTGGGGATCAACCCCCAGTTGAACGGCACGCTTGTCATGCTGCCGATTCCCGAACTGAACGAACAGCGCCGCCGCGAACTGACCAAGGTCGCCGCGCAATACGCCGAGCATGCCCGCGTGTCGGTGCGCAACGTGCGCCGGGACGGCATGGACCAGATCAAGAAGGCCAAGACCAAGGGCATGTCCGAGGATGACCAGAAGTTCTGGGAATCCGAGGTGCAGGACCTGACCAACAAATACACGGCGCTGGTCGACAAGGCTCTGGAAAGCAAGCAGGAAGAGATCATGCAGGTCTGACTGCCGGGGCTGCGTATTTTTCCAGCCTTCCGGGCCAACATTTCAAGGTGGAGTATTCATGTCCAGTGTGTCAGCCACGCCCAGCCGTTCCGGGGGATCACCGCCGCGACATGTGGCGATCATCATGGATGGCAACGGCCGCTGGGCGACCCAGAAAGGCTGGCCGCGGCTGGTGGGGCATCGCAAGGGCTCGGAACGGGTCAAGGAGATCGTCCGCGCCGCGCAGGGCATGGGCATCGAATGGCTGACCGTCTACGCCTTTTCCACCGAGAACTGGAAGCGGTCGACCGAAGAGGTTCTGGGGCTGATGACGCTGTTCGCGCGCTACATCCAGCGCGAGGCCGAGGCGATGTCGGCCGAGGGCGTGCGCATGCGCTTCATCGGGGATCGCAGTCGGCTGGAGCCCAAGCTGCGCGATCTGATGCACTGGATCGAGACCCGCACGGCCAAGCATTCGCGGATCAATTTCACCGTGGCGATCAATTACGGTGGCCGTGACGAGATCCTGCGCGCCACCCGGATCCTTGCCGCCAGTGCCGCACGCGGCGATCTCGCGCCGGACGCGATCGACGAGGCGGCCATGGACGCCGCCCTCGACACGCGCGACCACCCGCCGCCGGATCTGGTGATCCGCACCTCGGGCGAATACCGGGTGTCGAATTTCCTGCTGTGGCAGGCGGCCTATGCCGAGTTCGAATTCACCCCGGTCCTGTGGCCCGATTTCACCCCCGAGGTGCTGGCCGAGATTGTGAGCCGCTATGGCGGGCGCGACCGTCGATATGGCGGGGTCAAGGGGTGAGCGACTTTTCCGACCTGCGCGCGCGCACGCTTTCGGCCATCGGCATGGCGGTTGCGGGTTTTGCCGCGATCTGGATGGGCGGGTTGGTGTTCGGCCTGCTTGCGCTGGTGCTGGCCGGGCTGATGGGCTGGGAATTGCACCGCATGCTGGTTCCCGATGCGCCGCTGGGGCGGGCCGAGGCCACGGG
>CALEZJ010000313.1 GCA_937927885.1 uncultured Paracoccaceae bacterium
GCGCAATCCGAACGCGCGCGAACGCCCTGTCGGCCCTCCGCCGACCTTCGAGGTCAATGTGCTCGAGGATCTGCGCCAGCGGTTGCTCGATGTCGAGGTCGGTCCGGTGCAATCCGATCCCGGCAGCCCCGCCCCCACAGGCACGCCCGAGGGGGTCTATGCCGAACTGGCGACGCATCCGGACGAAGGGTCGCATCTGGACCGCAAGCTGTAACTCCTGTGACAGCGCGGTGGCCTGTCGCATGCGCGCAGGTCGCAAGCGCAAGGCAGAACGCAGACCGATACCACTGGTCCTCCCGCGCTATCGTGCGAAAGCGAAGGGCAGGGCGGTTCCCTGCCTCATACCTGAACGCTTGCGCAGAAAAGAACCGGCGCGCAGGGAGGAGGCGCGCCGGTTTCAGTCGCAACCCGTGCGTTATTCCGCCGCGCGGGCCATGGGATTATTCGGGTGGGTCGTCCAGTTGGCGTAATCGCCCACCTCGCGGCCCGTGCGGGGGTCGACAGCCCCCTTGGGCATCGTTTCCATGGTGATGCAGCCCTCGACCGGGCAGACATTCACGCACAGGTTGCAGGCCACGCATTCGGCGTCGTTCACCTCGAACACGCGGTCCGGTTTCTGCCAGATCGCCTGATGCGAGGTGTCCTCGCAGGCCGCATAGCATCGCCCGCAACCGATGCAGGCCTCGGGGTCGATCCGCGCCTTGGTGACGTGGTTCAGGTTCAGGTACTGCCAGTCCGTCACATTCGGCACCGCGCGACCCACCACCTGATCGACCGAGGTGAACCCCTTGCGGTCCATCCACAGCGACAGGCCCGAGATCATTTCCTTCACAATGCCAAAGCCATAGGTCATGGCCGCCGTGCAGACCTGCACATTGCCCGCGCCCAGTGCCATGAACTCGGCCGCGTCGCGCCAGGTGGTGACCCCGCCGATGCCGCTGATCGGAATGCCGCGCGTCTCGGCCGATCGCGCGATTTCCGCCACCATGTTCAGCGCGATGGGCTTGACCGCCGGGCCGCAATAGCCGCCATGCGTGCCCTTGCCGTCGATCATCGGCTCGGGGCAGAAATCATCCATATTGACCGAGGTGATCGAATTGATCGTGTTGATCAGGCTGACCGCGTCGGCGCCGCCGCGCTTGGCGGCCTCGGCCGGGCGGCGGATGTCGGTGATGTTGGGGGTCAGTTTCACGATGCAGGGCATGCGGCTGTGCTTTTTCACCCAGCGCGTGACCATCTCGATGTATTCGGGCACCTGACCCACCGCCGAACCCATGCCGCGTTCAGCCATCCCGTGCGGGCAGCCGAAGTTCAGTTCGACCCCGTCTGCGTCGGTGTCCTCGACCCGTTTCAGGATGTCCTTCCAGCTCTCCTCGTCGCAGGGCACCATCAGGCTGACCACCAGCGCGCGGTCTTTCCACTCGCGCTTGACCTTCTTGATCTCGTCGAGGTTCACCTGCAACGGACGGTCGGTGATCAGTTCGATGTTGTTGAGGCCCAGAAGCCTGCGATCCGCCCCCCAGATCGCCCCGTAACGCGGGCCGCTGACGTTGACGACCGGCGGTCCTTCGGACCCCAGCGTTTTCCACACAACGCCACCCCAACCCGCCTTGTAGGCGCGTACGACGTTGTATTCCTTGTCCGTTGGCGGCGCCGAGGCCAGCCAGAACGGGTTGGGCGATTTGATACCGATGAAATTCGAGGTCAGGTTGGCCATGCTGTCTCTCCCGTAGGGTGGGGTTTTACCCCACCACCCCCGTCATGAAGGCGTGAATATCCATTGCCGCATCGCGCCCCTGCGCCACGGCGGTCACCGTCAGGTCCTCGCCGCCCAGCGCGCAGTCGCCGCCGGCCCAGACACCGTCCAGACTGGTGCGCCCCGCGCTGTCGATGGCGATCTTGCCACCGTTCAGCGCCAGCCTGTCGGGCTGGCCTGCCAGCGTCTGCCCGATCGCTTTCAGCACCTGATCGGCGGGCAGTACAAAGGTCTCGCCCGTGCGCTCCAGCCCCTTTGCGCCCTGCCTGGTATAGGCAAACTCGACCTCCAGCGCCGCGCCGCTCTGGCGGATCGCCACCGGCATCGCGTCGGTGAGGATGGTCACGCCTTCGGTCGCCGCATGGTCCAGCTCATAGCCCGAGGCCGACATCGCCTCGCGCCCGCGCCGGTATACCATATGCACATGCTCGGCACCCAGAAGGCGCGATTGCACCGCCGCGTCGACCGCCGTCATCCCGCCGCCGATCACCACCACGCGGCGCCCGACCGGCAGCGAGGACAGATCCCGGCACTGGCGAAGCTCGGCAATGAAATCGACCGCATCGCGCACGCCGGGCAGATCGTCGCCCGGAATGCCCAGACCATTCACACCGGCCAGCCCCATGCCCAGAAACACCGCGCAATGGTCGCTGCGCAATTCCTCCAGCGTCACTTCGCGGCCAAGGGCGCTGCCGGTGACCACCTTGATGCCGCCGATTTGCAGCAGCCAGTCAACCTCGGCCTGGGCCACGCCATTCGCCGCCTTATAGGCTGCGATGCCGTATTCGTTCAGGCCCCCCGCCTTTTCGCGCGCCTCGTGGATCACCACGTCATGGCCCAGCATCGCCAGCCGATGCGCGCAGGCCAGACCGGCCGGACCCGCTCCGACCACCGCGACGGATTTTCCGGTCGGGGCCGCGCGGGTAAAGGGATGCTCGTTCGCCAGCAGCAGCTGGTCCGTCGCATAGCGCTGCAAGCGCCCGATTTCGACCGGGTTGCCCTCGGCCTTTTCGCGCACACAGGACCCTTCGCACAGGGTTTCGGTCGGGCAGACCCGCGCGCACATGCCGCCCAGAATGTTCTGGGCCAGGATCGTGCGCGCGGCGGCCTCGGGCGTGCCGGTCTGGATCTGGCGGATGAACAGCGGAATGTCGATCGCGGTGGGGCAGGCCGTCACGCAGGGCGCGTCATGGCAGAAATAGCAGCGATCGGCGGCAACCCGCGCCTCGTGATCGTCGAGCAGCGGATAGAGGTCGTCGAAATGCGCCTCCAGCGTGGCGCTGTCCAGACGACCGGCGACAAGGCCATCTGTCTGCGAAGTGTGGGTCACGGGCGTCCTCCGGGCGGTGGCTGGTGAGGAGGTCAGCTTGCCACGGTTTGAAATTTTATCAACTGGTAAAATACGTTCCCGGTGTTTTCGCGCGGCGCCTCGGGCGTCCTGCCGCTTTTTGCGGCATCGACAGGGCTTTCGCCGATTCAGACGGCGGGCTAAACCGGGCGCATGGCCAAGCTCTATTTCCACTATTCGACGATGAACGCGGGCAAGTCGACGATCCTGTTGCAGGCGTCGCACAATTACCGCGAGCGCGGGATGGCGACCTATCTGATCACCGCGCGTTTCGACAACCGGGCGGGCGAGGGGCGCATCGCCTCGCGCATCGGCATCGGCGAGGCGGCCGACACCTTCGAGCCGGGCGAGGACGCCTCGCCACCGGCCCCTGCGCCTGCGTCTTCATCGACGAGGCGCAGTTTCTCTCGCCCGATCAGGTCTGGCAACTGGCCCGTGCGGTAGACGACCTCGACGTGCCGGTGATGGCCTATGGCTTGCGCGTCGATTTTCGCGGCCAGCTCTTTCCCGGCTCTGCGGCCCTTCTCGCGCTGGCAGACGAAATGCGCGAGGTGCGCACCATCTGCCATTGCGGCAGAAAGGCCACCATGGTCATTCGCCAGGGCCCCGACGGCAAGGCGCTGCGCGAGGGGGCGCAGGTGCAGATCGGCGGCAATGAGACCTATGTTTCCCTCTGCCGCCGCCACTGGCGCGAGGCCACGGGCGACCGCCCGGCCACCTGATCCTCGCTTGCTCTGAAGTATCGTCGGGGGGGGGCGAGCCCCCCCTTTCTTTTCTCAGCCCGCAGCCGCCACCGCCCGCCGGGTCATCACCGCGCACAGATGCGCGCGGTATTCGGGTGTGCCGTGCAGATCGCCGATCATGCCGTCGGCAGGCAGCGACAGCCCCGCCAGCGCGCCCGGCGCAAAGCTGCGCGACAGCGCCGCCTCGGCCTCGGCCCAGCGGAACACCCCGCCTTCCGAGGCGCCGGTGATCGCCACCCGCACGCCGCCCGCGAACTTTGCCACAAAGGCCCCGGTCAGCGCAAAGCGCGAGGCCGGTTGCTGGAACTTGGCATAGGCGGCTTTCTCGGGGATCGGGAACTCGACCGCGGTGATGATCTCGCCGCTACCCAGCGCCGTGGAGAACATGCCCTGGAAAAAGTCGTCCGCCGCAATCCGGCGCAGGTTCGTCACCACCGTGGCGCCCGAGGCCAGCACCGCCGAAGGGTAGCAGGCCGAGGGGTCGTTGTTGGCCAGCGACCCGCCGATGGTGCCCCGGTTGCGCACTGCCGGATCACCGATCTGCGCCGCCAGAGCGGCAAGGGCGGGATAGGCCCCGGCCTCGGCCGCGACCTGGGCATGCGTCGTGGCGGCGCCGATGGTCAGCGTGCCGCCCGAGGCGCGGACCCCCTTGAGCGCCGCAATGCCGGTCAGCGACACCAGCGTTGCCGGGGCGTTCAGGCGCTGCTTCATCGAGGGCAGCAGCGTCTGCCCGCCGGACAGCGCCTGCGCCTCGTCCGAGCCGAGGGCCGCGACGGCCTCGTCGACAGTCGCGGGTTTCACGAAATCGAAAGCATACATGGCGTTTCCTCCCTCAGCGGGCCTGCATCGCCGCCCAGACGCGCGCGGGCGTCGCAGGCATGTCGATATGGGTGACATGGGTGTAACCGCCGCGCTGAAGCGCGTCGATCACCGCGTTGATGACGGCCG
>CALEZJ010000314.1 GCA_937927885.1 uncultured Paracoccaceae bacterium
CGTGCAGCGCGCCGGGCGGTATGAAGCCCGCCGCGTCGGCGCCCAGGTCGAGGTCCGGCGCCGCGACTAACGTCCGGGCGGGATCGCATAGGTCAGGCTGGCACGCGCCAGCACGGCGTCGGACCCTTCGTTGACGATATGCACCTCGCCCACCGCCAGAAGCTTGCCCAGCTTCAAGAGCCGGGCGCGCCCGATCAGGTCGCGCCCCGCCTCGGGCTTGCGCAGGAAGTCGATCGAGGCATTGGTGGTCACCGTCAGCGCCACCGGCCCGATCATCGCCAGCGTCACCGCATACATGGACAGGTCCGCCAGCTCGAACATCGAGGGTCCGCTGATCGTGCCGCCGGGGCGCAGGTGGCGGTCCTCGACGATCAGGCGCACATCGGCCGCCATCGGCGCCACGCGCTCGACCCGGTAGGCGGCGGCGACCTGCGGGAACTCGGCCGCCAGAAAGGTGTTCAACGCCGCTTCCCCCAGGATGACCGACATGCTTTCCTCCGACTTGTGCGCGCCCTAAGGTGCAAAGAGCGGGGCAGGAGGACAAGATGAGCGATGATCTGGTGCTGTGTGACGTTGCGGAAGGGGTGGCCCGGGTGACGATGAACCGCCCGGCGGCGCTGAATGCGCTGTCGGATGCGATGCTGGCGGGGCTGATGGCGGTGCTGGACCGGCTGGAAACGGACCCGGGGGTGAAGGTCATCGTGCTGAAAGGCGCGGGCAAGGCGTTCTGCGCCGGGCATGATCTGCGGGAAATGCAGGCCGGCCGCGCGAGTCCGGACCGGGGTGCGGCCTATTTCGCCGACCTGTTCAGCCGCTGCGCCGCGCTGATGCAGCGCCTGCCGCGGCTGCCGCAGCCGGTGATCGCGCAGGTGCAGGGCATCGCGACGGCGGCGGGCTGCCAGCTGGTCGCAAGCTGCGACATGGCGGTCGCGGCGGGGGATGCGCGGTTCGGGGTCAACGGGGTCAATATCGGGTTGTTCTGTTCGACCCCCATGGTCGCCCTGACCCGCAACCTGCCACGAAAACAGGCGTTCGAGATGTTGACCACCGGCGAGTTCATCCCCGCCGACCGCGCCCGCGAGCTGGGGCTGGTCAACCGGGTGGTGCCGCCCGCCGAACTGGATACGGAAACGCTGAACCTGGCTCGCACGGTGGCGGGCAAGCTGGGGGCGGCGCTGAGGATCGGCAAGCGGGGGTTCTATGACCAGATCGGCCTGCCGCTGGATCAGGCCTATGAATCGACCGGGGCGGCGATGGTCGAAAACATGCTGCTGCGCGACACCGACGAGGGGATCAACGCCTTCATCGAAAAGCGCAAGCCGGACTGGGCGCGGTGATGTCCCACGCGTGGGACATTTCCGAAAACCAATAAAATCAGGGACTTGACCCTTGATTTTTACACTTTCTTAACCCGCCCCTTCCTCTTGCCCCAAATGCTCTGCTTGGGATCCGGGGGTGGAAAACCCCCCGGCGCCATCAGCCAAAGACCCGGGCAAAGATCGTGTCGACGTGTTTCGTGTGATAGCCCAGATCGAATTTCTCGTTGATCTCGGCCTCGCTCAGCGCGGCGCGCACATCGGCATCGGCCAGCAGTTCCTGCCGGAAATCCTTGCCCTGTTCCCAGACCTTCATCGCGTTCCTTTGCACCAGCCGATAGCTGTCCTCGCGGCTGACGCCCGCCTGCGTCAGCGCCAGAAGGACGCGCTGCGACATGATCAGGCCCTTGAACTTGTTCATGTTCTTCAACATGTTGTCGGGATAGATCACCAGTTTCTCCACCACCCCGGCCAGCCGGTGCAGGGCGAAATCCAGCGTGATCGTCGCATCCGGACCGATCGCGCGTTCGACCGAGGAATGCGAAATGTCGCGTTCATGCCAGAGCGCCACGTTTTCCATCGCCGGGATCACCGCCATGCGCACGAGGCGGGCAAGGCCGGTGAGGTTTTCCGTCAGAACGGGGTTCCTTTTGTGCGGCATCGCCGACGAGCCCTTTTGCCCGGGCGAGAAGAATTCCTCGGCCTCCAAGACCTCGGTGCGCTGCATGTGGCGGATCTCGATGGCGATATTCTCGATGCTCGAGGCAATCACCCCCAGCGTGGCAAAGAACATCGCGTGCCGGTCACGCGGGATGACCTGCGTCGAAATCGGTTCCGGCGTCAGGCCCAGTTGCGCGCAGACGTGTTCCTCGACCGC
>CALEZJ010000315.1 GCA_937927885.1 uncultured Paracoccaceae bacterium
CGCCCCCGCCGAATGCGCCAGATCCCACACCGCCAGTGCCCCCACAGCATGCGCGCGCGCGGTCAGGGCGGGCATGTCGTGGCGCCGTCCGGTACGATAATCGACCTCGGTCAGCATGAGCACGGCGACGCTGTCGTCGATCGCGTCCATCACCGCCTCGGGCTCGACAGTTTTCAGCACATAATCCGGCCCCAGGGTGCGGCACAGGCCCTGCGCCATATAGAGGTCCGAGGGGAAGTTTCCGGTATCCGACAGGATCACCCGCTTGCCCGGCCGCATCTCCAGCGCCGATGCCAGGGCCTGATAGACCTTGATCGACAGCGTATCGCCCAGCACGACATGCCCGGCCTCGGCGCCGATCAGCCGGGCGATGCGGTCGCCGATGCGGGTGGGCAGGTCCATCCAGCCGGCCTTGTTCCAGCCGGTGATCAGCATCTGGCCCCATTCGCCGGTGATTGTGCGCTGGACCCTCTCGGCCACGCCGCGCGGCAGCGGTCCCAGCGAATTGCCGTCGAGATAGATCATCCCCTCGGGCAGGTCGAACATGGCGCGGGTGCGGGTGAAATCGCTGGTCATCGGGCCCTCGGCTGGTTTCGGGCAGGCTAGCCCTCGGCGGAGGTTATTTCAAGTTTGAAATTCCTGCGCAAACAGAAAGGGCGCAGGCCCTGGAGTGCCCGCGCCCATGAACCGGAACCCCTCCCGGCTCTCTGTGCCTTTGGGATCAAGCGACGCGCTTATGCACCGGACGGCCCGCATAGGTCTTGTCGCCAACCCGGACCACAACCAGCCCCGTCGGCGTGGTGCGCACGAACTGACCCTGGATGCTGAGATAGCGGCCGATCATGATGGTCTTGAGCATGGTGTTTCCCCGTTTACCTTGCCCGATTTGTGCCACAATTGCGGCCGCCTTTCCACGATTGAGTCGCATTTTATCGTTCAGCATCAGGAACTTGATTGTTGCACTGTTGCCAAAGGTGAAACCCGCCGGGCCGAATGGCAAGACTGTGTCCGAAAGTGCGACAAGAGGTCAGAGCCAGTCGCGCAGGACGGGAATCAGCGGCAGATCGGCGGGGGGCATCGGGTATTGCGTCAGGTCCCTTGCCCGCACCCAGGCCAGGTTCTGCCCCTCGCGCGGGGCGGGGATCCCGTTCCAGCGGCGGCAGGCAAAGAGCGGCATCAGCAGGTGAAATTCGGGATAGGCGTGGCTGGCAAAGGTCAGGGGCGCCAGGCACGAGGTCCAGGTGTCGATGCCCAGTTCCTCGTGCAATTCGCGGATCAGCGCCGCCTCGGGCGATTCGCCCGGCTCGACCTTGCCGCCGGGGAATTCCCACAGCCCGGCCAGCGACTTGCCCTCGGGCCGCTGGGCAAGCAGGACGCGGCCATCGGCGTCGATCAGGGCGACGGCGGAAACGAGGACGATCTTCACAGGGGTCTCCCGGATCGGGCCGGGGAAAGGGGCGTTGCCCCCCGTCGCATTCCGCGACTTCCCCCGGGACGGTTGCGGCCCAAAGATGGGCCGCTCAGGAACGGTAATCGGCGTTGATGTCGATATAGCGGTGGGTGAGGTCGCAGGTCCAGACCGTGGCCCGGCCCTTGCCCAATCCCAGATCGACACCGATTTCGAGATCGCTGTTCTTCATGTAGGCCGCCCCGTCCGCTTCCTTGTAGCCGGGATCAACGAGGCCATTGGTCGCCACCGCGAGGGTGCCGAAGGTGATCGACAGGCGGTCGCGGTCGGCCTGCGCGCCCGATTTGCCCACCGCCATGACGATGCGGCCCCAGTTCGGATCCTCGCCCGCCAGCGCGGTTTTCACCAGCGGCGAATTGGCGATGCTGAGGGCGCAGCGTTTGGCGTCGGCGTCATTCGCCGCCCCCGTCACGGTGATGCCGACAAATTTCGTCGCGCCCTCGCCGTCGCGGATCACCTGATGCGCGAGGTCCAGCATCACCTCGCCCATCGCGCGTTCGAACGCCTTGGCCTCGGCCGAGCGCATGTTGGTCAGGGCGGGGCCCTGACCGGTGGCGGCGACAATCAGCGTGTCCGAGGTCGAGGTATCGCTGTCGACGGTGATCGCATTGAAGCTGCGTTCGGTCAGGCGGCTGACGATTGATTGCAGCGCCTTCTGGCTGATGGCGACATCGGTAAACACATAGACCAGCATCTGTCTCTTATACACATCTCCGAGCCCACGAGACAGGCAGAAATCTC
>CALEZJ010000316.1 GCA_937927885.1 uncultured Paracoccaceae bacterium
CCCCGGCCACCAGAGTCGCCCCGCCCAGAATCCAGACACTCTGCCGTGCCATTGCGTCACTTCCCCTGCTGCGGGACTACCCTTGTCCCCTTCATACAACGCCCGTATCTATGGGCGAAACAAATTCTTTCCCCCATCCCTTGCGAAAGAGCCACCGATGCCCGCCTTTCCCCCCTCGGTCTGCGTGTTCTGCGGCTCGCGCGCGGGAACGCAGTCGGCCTGATGGGAGAGGTCGCCCGCGCTACTCAGGCCGCCGGCGGGCGTACCTTTGGCGTCATCCCCAACCATCTGATACAGGGCGAGGTGGCACGGCGCGATCTCGACACGCTGGTGATCACCGAGACGATGCACGAGCGAAAGAAGGTCATGTTCGCCAATTCGCACGCTGCCGTGGTGCTGCCCGGCGGAGCGGGGACACTGGACGAATTCTTTGAAGTCCTGACCTGGGCGCAGATCGGTCTGCACGACAAGCCCATCGTGCTGCTGGACCAGGACGGATTCTGGCAGCCTCTTCTGGCGCTGATCGACCATGTGATCGCCCAGGGGTTCGCGGCACCCACGCTCAGGGGGCTGATCCGGCGGGCCGAAAGCGTCGCCGCCCTCGAGGCCGTTCTGCAAGACAGCCTGCCGCGTTGAGCGCCCTCAGTTCAGCGGGAGCGAGTAATTGACCGAAACCGTGTTCAGACCGGGGTTTGTCGCATAGAGGCCGGCATTGGACCGATGCTCGAACGCCAGGGAAATCTGACCCCGGTTGCTCAGTTCGGTTCCGATCTCGACGCGGCTCAGGAATTGCAGAGGGCCGCCAAGATTGACGTCGCTCCCGCTCCTGTAGAGACCTGGCATGACAGCGCCCCGGACAAAAACCGGCCCGCCGGCAAACTGGTGGGTGTAGGCCAGACCGCCGCCGATCCAGCCCGCGCCGCGGCTGGTGACCCAAAGGCCACCCGCCCAGCCCAGCCCGGCATGGAAGGGAGCGGCGTGCCAGTTCAGCGACAGCGCCAGGGACGACGTGTCGTTGCGACCAAGGCCGAAGGTGGCGCGCGACTCTTGTGCGCTGACGTTTCCGGCAGCGAGAAGGATCAAGGGAACCGAGGCTATCAATCGACGCATGGCAAATCTCATCGGAAGGACCAGCGAGTTGGGTGACACGATGCCGACACTCTGTCAACCAAGCGGCGAGAAACGCATGCGCCTTCTGTTGCCGCAAGGCCCCACATGGCCATGGGATCGGCGGAAAACGTCTCGTAGGCCGAATTGTGGGCATCGCCGCGGGAGGGCATCGCCCCACCCCGCTTTCACGACCCCGGTTTCGAGCCTTCCAGCGCATCCAGCGCGGCCGGTTTGGGGTCTGGCGCGCTATTTCGACCCGGGCGTCGGGTGGGGCGAGGGGACCCCCGACCCAAGGGACGCGCGAATGTCCCACGCGTGGGACATGTGATCAGACTCATATAATTCAATGACTTGCCCTGCCGGATTAAGGTTTTGGCAAGACTTTCCCGGATCGGATCACGGCCCATGGACCGGAATGGACCGGGGTCATTCCAGCCCCCGCGCCGGGTCAGCCGAGGCGCGCGCGGAGGCGGTCAGGCATTGACAAGAGCGCGGTCTGGGCGGCCGCGATCCCGCTGTCCACGCCCGCGCGCCCCCGGCCAACCAGAGGGCCGAGGCTAGCGGCGCCCCGGTCTCCGGTCAATCGCGCAAGCTGCAGCGCCTGCGCGTCAGAGGCCCAGCCTGGTCTTGACCAGCGCGTCGACCGCCGCCGGGTTGGCCTTGCCGCCGGTGGCCTTCATCACCTGACCGGTGAACCAGCCGGCCAGTTTCGGGTTCGCCTTGGCCTTTTCGACCTGCGCGGGGTTGGCGGCGATGATCTGGTCCACGGCGGCCTCGATGGCGCCGGTGTCGGTGACCTGCTTCATGCCGCGTGCCTCGACGATGGCGGCGGGGTCGCCGCCTTCGGTCCAGAGGATTTCAAAGAGGTCCTTGGCGATCTTGCCCGAGATGGTCTGATTGGCCAGCAAATCCAGCATCCCACCCAGTTGCGCGGCGGTGACCGGGCTTTCGGCGATGGCCAGTCCCTGCTTGTTCAGCCGACCGAAGAGTTCGTTGATGACCCAGTTCGCGGCAACCTTGCCGTCGCGGCCGGTGGCAACCGCCTCGAAATACTCGGCGTTTTCCTTTTCGGCGGTCAGGACCGAGGCATCGTAGTCGGTCAGCCCGAAATCGGCCATGTAGCGCGCCTTGCGGGCGTCCGGCAGTTCCGGCATCGAGGCCGCGATGGCGTCCACCCAGCCCTGTTCGATTTCAAGGGGCAGCAGGTCCGGGCAGGGGAAATAGCGGTAGTCATGCGCCTCTTCCTTCGAGCGCATGCTGCGGGTCTCGCCCTTGTCGGGATCGTAAAGCCGGGTTTCCTGCACCACCTTGCCGCCATCTTCCAGAATCGCGATCTGGCGGCGGGCCTCGTAATCGATCGCCGCCTGGATGAAGCGCATCGAGTTCATGTTCTTGATCTCGCAGCGCGTCCCCAGATGGGAGAAATCCTGCGTGGCCTGATATTTTTCGTACTGGCCGGGGCGGCAAACGGACACGTTCACGTCGGCGCGCAGGTTGCCGTTCTGCATGTTGCCGTCGCAGGTGCCGAGGTAGCGCAGGATCTGGCGCAGCTTGCCGACATAGGCGGCGGCCTCCTCGGGGCCACGAATATCGGGGCGGCTGACGATTTCCATCAGCGCCACACCGGTGCGGTTGAGGTCGACGAAGGACATCGTGGGGTCCATGTCGTGGATCGACTTGCCGGCGTCCTGTTCCAGATGGATCCGCTCGATCCGCACGCGGCGGGCGACACCGGGGCCCATGTCGACGATCACCTCGCCCTCGCCCACCAGCGGATGGTAAAGCTGGCTGATCTGATAGCCCTGCGGCAGGTCAGGATAGAAATAGTTCTTGCGGTCGAAGGCCGAGCGCAGGTTGATCTGCGCCTTGAGGCCCAGACCCGTGCGCACCGCCTGTTCGATGCAGAATTCGTTGACCACCGGCAGCATGCCCGGCATCGCGGCATCGACGAAGGCGACGTTCGAATTGGGCTCGGCGCCGAAGGCGGTCGAGGCGCCGGAAAACAGCTTGGCCTGGCTGGCGACCTGGGCGTGGATCTCCATGCCGATGACCAGTTCCCAATCGCCGGTCGCGCCCGAGATCACTTTCGGTTTCGGCGTGTCAAAGGTCAGGTCGAGCATCGCGGCACTCCATATCGTCACGGTTGCGGTTCTAGAGCGGCACGTCGGCAAGGGAAAGCGGTTTTGCACCGCCCCGCGCATGGCCCCGCCACCGGCGAGGTTCCGCGCATGGTCATGCAAACGGGGTTGCACGGCCATGCGGACGCAGGCATGCCGGGGACGCAACTGACAAAGGCCAATGGATGCGCAAGGCGCTCGCACTGATCCTGACCCTCGCAGCCTGTTCGGGCGCGCCCGCCGATACCGGGCCCGAGATCCCCGCTCGCTGGAACCATGTCCCCGAATCCGCCAACTGGAATGCCGCGATGATGCAGGCGCTGGCAACGCATGGCGCGCCGATGCTGTCGACGGTGCCCGAGGATGCCGAGACCTTCTGCCCCGGCTATTCCCGCGCCACCGAAAGCCAGCGCGCGGCCTTTTACGTCGCCTTCTTTTCCGGGCTGGCGCGGTATGAAAGCGGCTGGAACCCGCGCGCGGCAGGGGCGGGGGGGCGCTATCAGGGGCTCATGCAGATCAGCCCCGCGACGGCCCGCCACCATGGATGCGAGCTGCCTGCCGGGGGGCTTTACGACGGGTCCGCGAACCTCGCCTGTGCGGTGCGCATCGCCAGCCGGGCGGTGGCACGCGACGGGGTGATTGCCTCGGGGCGTGGCGGGATCGCGGCGGACTGGCCCCCGATGCGCGACGCGGCGCGCCGCCGCGAGGTCGCCGAATTCACCCGCGCCCTGCCGCAATGTGCAGCGCGCGGGCGAGGCTGACGCCCCTACTTGCTGGCTGCGGGCGGCGTCGAGGGGGTCGAGGTGGTGCCAAATCCGGGGTCGATCACCTGCTCGCGGAACTGACGCACGACCGACTGCCACCACTGGATCGAATCGTCGAAATTGACCGCCGTGACGCCGCCGGCCAGGTTCACATCCCATTCGATCGTGGCGTTGTTGTTGCTGTCGAGATAGGCCGCCGAGAACCGCCGGTCGCGGTTCCACTGGTTCATCGCCTCCAGGGTATGGGCGCCGTTCGATTCCCACCAGGCGCGGAACTGCACGGAGGTGCAGGCCAGATGCTGGTCGTTGCAGTTCAGGAACGAGATCGTATAGACGATCCCGTCCATCTCGCCGCGAATCCAGTAGCCATCGCTGTCCTGACGCCGCTCCACCGGGCCATAGGCGCGTGCAAGCTCCATGATCCGGTCGAAATCGTTGCCGGTCACCATGCCCCCCAGCGCGGGCGTCTGCGCCCCGGCCCCTGCCGCCAGACCCGCCGCAAGCAGCCCAGAAACAACCATCATTCGAAGCGACGTCATGAGAATCCCTCCTTGGAAAAACCTGCGCCGACGCTAGCAGCGCCAAGGGACACCATACAATCACATGCGCGTGGACAAAGTGAAATCTGGCGCCACCGGAGCCCGCGAGCCATCCCGCGCGGCTTGCAATGACCGGCCAATTGCCGCAAAAGGCGCAAAGGTTTTCGGCGGAACATTCCCATGCATGAATACAAGGTCGTCCCCGCGCCCCAGCGCGCGCAGAAGGTCAAGGGCCTGAAGACCACGGAGCAGCGTTTTGCCAACACGCTGGCCGAGGCCATCAATGCCGAAGCGGCGGGAGGCTGGCAGTTCCTGCGCACGGAAACGCTTCCGTGCGAGGAACGTGGAACCCTGGGCTCGATGCGCACGACCACGGTCACGGTGATGATCTTTGCCCGCGAACTGGGTCAGGTTCGCCCGAAGGCCGCCACCGCGCTGGCGGCGGTGCAGGAACGCGAGGGGCAGACCCGGACCGAACCCGTGCTGCGCCCGCGCCGGAGCACCGAGGACGGGCCAGAGGGCGACTACTGACCCAGCGTCAGTCGCAGCGCGTGGATCCGCCCGATCAGCGCGGGCCCCAGGACTGCGTGCACCCGTCGATGGCGTTCGATGCGTGACAACCCGTCCAGTTCCTCGGCATCCAGCCGGACGTGGAAATGCGTCTCGCCCCCGTCGCGCCAACCGGCATGCCCGCGATGGCTTTCGCTTTCGTCATCGACCCGCAGCACCCGCACCGCGAACCCCGCCTGCAACCGTTCCGCGATCTCGTCCGCCACCGCCATCTGATTGCGCCCCTTTCCTTTTCCCCGCCGAAACCCTTAAACTCATGCCCTCGAATCGCAAGGCCGCAACACTGACGAAGGCCGCCTGCGCAGACCTTTGAAGCCCGGAAAGACCGATGATCCGCGACCCGTTCAACTTCGACATCCGCGCCTCTGCCGACCCTCGGAAACGCGCGCGCGGACGCCGGGCCGCTTCGGGCGCGGTCGAAACCTCGGCCCGCCAGTGCCAGCATCCGGGCTGCACCGAGGCCGGCCAGTTCCGCGCGCCGCGTTCGCCCGATGCGCTGGATGACTACCTGTGGTTCTGCAAGGACCATGTGCGCGAATACAACCTGAAATGGAACTTCTTTTCCGGCCAGACCGAAACGGAGGCCCAGCAGACCATGGAGCGCGACCGGGTCTGGGGCCGCGCGACCGATGCCTTTGGCCGACGCGAGGCCACCGACTGGTCGCGCCACGGCATCGACGACCCGTTTCAGGTGCTGGGGGACAAGGCAACCCAGCGCCGCGCCGAAGCGGCGCCGCGCGGCCCGGTCCATACCCGCAAGCTGCCCGCCACCGAGCGGCGCGCCCTGGAGATCCTGGACGCGCGCGACAGCTGGACCCGGCTGGAAATCCGCAAGCAATACAAAAGCCTGGTCAAGGATTTGCACCCTGACCTGAACGGCGGCAACCGCGCCGACGAGGAACGCCTGCAAGAGGTGGTCTGGGCCTGGGACCAGATCAAGGAAAGCCGCAACTTCAAGGACTGATCCCGCGCGCGGCTTTCCTTTTGCCGGAAACGCTCCGGGGTGTGGGGGGTGAGGGGGGCAGCGCCCCCCTGCCCGCTCAATCTTCCATCGCCTCCAGTTCGTCGATGAAGCCCGAGATCATCGCCAGACCCTTGTCCCAGAACGCCGGGTCCGAGGCGTCGAGGCCAAAGGGCGCCAGCAACTCGCGGTGGTGCTTGGACCCGCCGGCCGCGAGCATGGCGAAATACTTGTCCTGGAACCCCTCGGGCGCCTCGCGATACGCGGCATAGAGCGCGTTAACCAGACCATCGCCAAAGGCATAGGCATAGACGTAGAACGGCGAATGCACGAAATGCGGGATATAGGACCAGAAGGTTTCATACCCGTCCATGAAGCGGAACACCGGCCCCAGCGACTGCGCCTGCACCGACATCCAGAGCGCGTTGATATCGTCGGGGGTCAGTTCGCCCTCGCGCCGGGCCGCGTGCAGCTTGCATTCGAAATCATAGAAGGCGATCTGGCGCACGACGGTGTTGATCATGTCCTCGACCTTGCCCGCCAGCAGGGTCTTGCGTTCGGCCTGGGTTTTCGCATTGGCCAGAAGGCGCTGGAAGGTCAGCATCTCGCCGAACACGCTGGCGGTTTCGGCCAGCGTCAGCGGGGTGGCGCTGAGCAACTCGCCCTGCCCCGCCGCCAGACGCTGGTGCACGCCATGCCCCAGTTCATGCGCCAGCGTCATCACATCGCGTGGCTTGCCCAGATAGTTCAGCATCACATAGGGATGCACCGTCGTGACCGTCGGATGGGCAAAGGCGCCGGGCGCCTTGCCGACCTTGACGCCGGCGTCGATCCAGCCGCGATCAAAGAAGGGCGCCGCCAGATCGGCCATGCGCGGATCGAAGGCGCGGTAGGCCTCGATCACCGTGGAACGCGCGTCCTCCCAGCCGATCAGGCGCGGCGTGTCGATCGGCAGGGGGGCGTTGCGGTCCCAGATTTCCAGCCGCTCCAGCCCCAGCCATTTGGCCTTCAGCGCGTAATAGCGGTGGCTGAGGCGCGGATAGGCGGCGACCACGGCGTTGCGCAGGGCCTCGACCACCTCGGGTTCGACATGGTTCGACAGGTGGCGGCCATGCTGGGGCGTGGGCATCTTGCGCCAGCGGTCCGAGATTTCCTTGTCCTTGGCGAGCGTGTTGTGGACCCGGGCAAAGAGGCGGATGTTATCCTGAAACACCTTTGCCAGCGCCTGCGCCGCCGCCTGACGGC
>CALEZJ010000317.1 GCA_937927885.1 uncultured Paracoccaceae bacterium
ATTGAGGGCGATCGGATCCTGCGGTTTCAGGGCCTCGAAGATGGTGAAGAGCTGCGCCTTGGCGGCACCGTCGTTCCATTCCCTGTCCCGGCGGAAGAGTTCGAGCAGCTCGTCCACCGCTTCCTGCACCGCGCCCGTCGCATGCAGCGCCTTGGCCAGGTCGAAGCGGGACTGAAGGTCGGCCGGATCGGCCTCGACCCCTGAAAAGATCTTCATGTAGGTCGGCGCATGCGAAACGCGCGTTTCGGGCGTTTCGGTATCGTCCAGCGTGTAATGTCCGATCTGGGTGAAATAGAGGACGCGGGCCCGGATCAGCGCCTCTTCCGGACCATTGCCGTAACGCTGGAACATTTCGGTCAGCGCCTTGACCCGCGTAAGGTCCGCCTGGAGCACCACCTGCCGCACCTTGGCGTCCCGCCGCGCCCAGAGGCGCACGGCAATGTCCAGTTCCGGGTCAAACAGCCGCGTGTCGACCCAGCATTCGAAGACATTCATCACCGCCGCGTTCACGTCCGGGGCGGGTCGCATCGCGCGCTCCAGAATCGGGCCGGTGTTCTTGGTCAGCCATTCTTCGAGCATGGCGGAATGCAGATCCTCGCGCCCGACGAAATGCCAATAGAAACTGGATCGCGCCACATCGAGCTTGCGCGCCATGATCTGGACTTTCACCCGGTCGATGCCGTCCCTGACCAGCGTTTTCAGCGCCAGGGCCAGCCAGTCCTCGCGGGTCAGGGTGGGGTCGCGCGGGTCCGCGCCGGTGGTCGCGGCAAGGTTGGATTTGGGCGCGCGTGTCACTCTGTCGGTTCTCCGGGATGGCTCTGGCTGATTTGTGGGGGGTGTGCGCCGGCAAGTAAAGGGCGCGGCCGCTCAGAGCATCCCCATCAGGCGCGGAAGGGCCAGCGAAAGAGCAGGCCAGAAGCTGGTGACCAGCATCACCGGCAAGGCCACCAGCGACAGGATCAGCAATGCCGGCCGAACAGCGGCCAGAACCGAGGCATCGCAGACCCGGCAAGCCATGAACAGGATCGGCGCCATGGGCGGCGAATTGGCCCCCAGCACGACCGAGGTGGCGACGATCGCGCCATATTGCACCGGCGAGATGCCCACCGCCTCCATCAACGGCAGGAACAGCGGCGCCACGACCACGGTGACGGACACATCGTCCATCAGCGCACCCGCTGCAATCAGGATCGCGTTGACCATCAGGATCGCCACCAACGGCGAGCCCGCAAAGCCTTGCAGGGCTTCGCCCAGGTCTTGCGGGATGCGCTCGGACGCCAGGATGCGCGAGATCAGGAACGAAAACATCAGGATGACGATGATTGTCCCCGTCATCTCGGCCGTGCGCAGAAGGGCATCGCGCAATCCGCTCAGGGTCAGTTCGCGATAGACGAAGGCGCCGATCAGGCCGGCGGCCACCGCAGCGACCGCCGCGGCCTCGGTCGGGGTGAAGATTCCGCCATAGATCCCGCCGAGAATGATCACCGGCAGGCTCAATGCCGGCAGGGCGACCAGAACCCTGCGGCCGGATTGCCCGCGGGCCGGGCGCGGCGGCGCGATCTCGGGATGCGCGCGGACATAGAAGGCGTTGAACACCATCAACCCGACGATCAGCAACAGCGCCGGCCCGATGGTTGCCGCAAAGAGTGTCGAAACGGATTGGCGGGTGACCACGGCAAACAGGATCATGGTGATCGACGGCGGAATCAGGATCCCCAATAGCGAAGACACCCCCAGCAACGCCGCGACATAGCCCTTTGGATAGCCGCGCTCGGCCATTGGCCCGGCCATGATGGTGCCCATCGACGCGACGGCCGCACTGGCGGTTCCGGCAATGGCCCCGAACAGGGCCGAGGACAGGATGATCGCGTGGCCCATCCCCGCACGTCCCCGTGCAACCACGGCGGTGAAATCGACGATCCGCCGGGCGATGCCGCCTTTCTCCATCAGGTAGCCGGTCAGGATGAACAGCGGCAGGGCCAGCAGGATCACCGAGTTGAGCGACCTGAACCCCTGCAGCATCAGCGTGTTCAGCCCGACATCATAGATCCAGACCAGGAACGCGGTAACGGCGGCAAAGGACCAGGCGACAGGCACGCCGATGGCCATCAGCACCACCAGCAGCGGAATGGCGAAAAGGCCGGTCATGCGGCTCTCCGGGTCAGGACCGCCAGCGCGGTGACGGTGTCACGCAGCGCGTAGAAGAAACACCCGAGCGAGCCGATCAGGAAAGCAGCCTGCGGGATCCACAGCGGGATTCCATAGGCCGGTGTGTGCTGGGGCCGCACGAGGCCCCAGGCGAACATGCGATAGGTCCAGTAGACGAAAAAGCCGGTGGTGATCAGGCTGACCGCCGCGATGGCAAGCCGCTGCACCGCCTTCATCCGCGGGCGCGTCAGCTGGCTGTCCAGCCAGTCGACACGCAGGTGCGTCCCGTTGCGCGAGGAAATCACCGCTCCCAGCATGTACATCAGCACGGCGGCCAGAAGGATGATCTCGTGGATGCCGACCACGGCAATCTCGGCAAAGCGGGCGATGACGATGAAGACCGTCAGGGCCGCCACCGCCAGCGTGGCCAGGATGGCGAGCGCGTCAATCGCGCCCGCCAGCAGTCTTGCGCCCTTGGACCAGCCGGTCACGGGATCAGAACTCGGTCGCGTTGGCGCGGATCACGTCCATGATCTCGGTCCCGACCTGCACCTCGAGCATCGGCCAGACACTTGCGCGCACGGCCTGTGCGATCGGAGCCAGTTGTTCCGGCGTGGGATCGATATACTCCATCCCCGCCGCGATCGCCTGTTGCACATAGCCCGCATCAAGGCCCTGCGCATTGGCAAAGCCTTCCTCCATCACCGTGACCGCAGCGTCGCGGACCACGGCCTGCTGCGTCTCGTCGAGTTCTTCCCAGGCTTCGAGGTTCATCGCCAGGATGCCGGTCAGGAATTGCTGGCGCGTCTGGGTGTAGTAGTCCAGCGTGTCGCGGAAATATTCGTAGTCCCAATAGATCACATTCGCGCCGTCGCCGTCGACCACACCGGTCTGGATCGCCGTGAAGACCTCGCCCCAGTCGATCGTCGCCGTCTGATAACCCATGGCCTGAATCGTTTCAGCCATGGGGAACACCGGCGGTACACGAATGCGCAGAGAAGAGGCAT
>CALEZJ010000318.1 GCA_937927885.1 uncultured Paracoccaceae bacterium
CCCGAGAGGCCAGCAGGCCGTGGCGCGGGGCCATCAGAAAGGCGGAAAGAAACAGCAACGTCTGAAGGCAGACGATGATCCCCCCGGTGGCACCGTCGAGGAAATAGCTGACATAGGCGCCAAGGAACGAGGTCACCGCCCCGATTGCCACCGCCAGCAGGATCAGGCGCGAAAAGCGGTCGGTCAGCAGATAGGCCGTGGCGCCCGGTGTAACCACCAGCGCGATCACCAGAAAGGCGCCCACAGTCTGCATGGCCGCGACGATGCATGCCGAAAGCAGCACGAAGAAGAGAGCCTTGAGCCTTTCGGGCCTAAGGCCGATGGCACGGGCGTGGTTTTCGTCAAAGAAAGTGACAAGCAGATCCTTCCAGCGCAAGCTGAGCACGACCAGCGAAACCGCACCGATCAGCACCAGTTGCAGCGTGTCCTCGGGCGAGATGGCGAGGATATTGCCCATGGTAATCGTCTGCACCGAAATCGCCATCGGGTTGAGCGAGACCATGAACAGGCCCAGACCGAAAAAGCCGGTAAAGATCATGCCGATGACCACGTCCGGCTTCAGCCCTGACCGCGTGGAGAGGAACAGCATCGCCGCCGCCGCGAGCCCGCCCGACAGAAAAGCCCCCAATGCAAAGGGCAGGCCCAGCAGATAGGCCCCGGCAACCCCCGGCACGACAGAATGCGACAGGGCGTCGCCGATCAGGCTCCAGCCTTTCAGCATGAGATAGGCCGACAGGAACCCACAGACTCCGCCGACCAGCGCCGAGACCCACATCGCATTGGTCATGTAGGAATAGGCGAAGGGCTCCAGCAGGGTGCTCATGTCCCCTCGCGCGTATGGGTGCGGTTGCCGTATTGCACCAGCGGACGTTCGTCATCGGTCAGGATCGACACGTGGCGCGGATCGTCGTCATCGTGCAGATCGTTGCCGCCCAGCGTGATATGGCGCAGCACGCCGCCAAAGGCGCGCTCCAGGTTCTCGCGGGTAAAGGTGGTCTCGGTGGGGCCATGGGCCAGCACTGTGCCCTTGACCAATATCACCCGGTCGCAGAATTCGGGGACCGATCCCAGGTTGTGGGTCGAGACCAGCATCACCCGCCCCTCGTCGCGCATCGCGCGCAGCAAGGCGATGATAGCCTCCTCGGTTTTCACATCGACGCCGGTGAAGGGTTCGTCCAGCAGGATCACCTGCCCCTCTTGCGCCAGTGCCCGGGCAAGAAAGACCCGCTTTTTCTGCCCGCCAGACAATTCCCCGATCTGGCGGTGACGAAAGTCCTGCATGGCGACCCGTTCAAGAGCGGCGTCAACGGCGGCGCGGTCGGCGGGCGAGGGGCGGCGCAGCAAGCCCATCTTGCCATAGCGGCCCATCATGACGACATCCTCGACAAGCACCGGAAAGGTCCAGTCAACTTCCTCGGCTTGCGGGACGTAGGCGACCAGATTGGCTTTCAAAGCCTCGGGAACCGGACGACCCATCAGCGTAATGCGTCCGCGCGCCAGCGGCACAAAGCCCATTATCGCCTTGAACAGGGTCGATTTCCCCGCTCCGTTGACCCCGACAAGGGCGGGGATCGTACCGCGCGGGATTGTAAAGCTGGCATCTCGCAATGCGGTGAGTCCGGTGC
>CALEZJ010000319.1 GCA_937927885.1 uncultured Paracoccaceae bacterium
CTGGAACAGGCGCGCACGATCATTGCGGTGGCGCGTGCAAAGGGGCGCGAGGCGGGGATGAAGCCCCTGTCGGTGATCGTGCTGGATGCGGGCGGGCAGGTACTGGCCTTCGAGCGCGAGGACGGCGCGCCTGTGGGGCGGTTCGCCATCGCCGAGGGCAAGGCTTACGGCGCGGTGATGTTCGGCGCGCCCAGTCGCGCGATTGGCACCATGGCGGAAACGCGGCCCGCCTTTGTCGCCTCGCTCGGCGGGCTTTATGGCGGCAAGGTGGTACCGGCGGCGGGCGGGGTGCTGCTGCGCGATGCCTCGGGGGCGATCGTCGGTGCGGTCGGCGTGACCGGCGATACCTCGGACAATGACGCTTTGGCGGGCATCGCGGGCGCCGAGGCGGCGGGATTGACCGGCGAGGGCTGAGGCCCCCTTTCCCTCGTCAAGGATGCGCATTAGGCTGGGGCCCGAGGCCAGCAGCAGGAAGTTCCCATGTCGCGCAAGCGTCCGGTTGTCGGGGTGATCGGCAACAGCGCCGTGCTCAACGAGAGTTACCACGTTCACGCGGGCGGGGTGATGAATTCCTCGGCGGTGGCCGAGGTGGCGGGGGCCATGCCCCTTCTGATCCCGGCCGATCCGCGTTTTGTCACTGTGGCGGAACTGCTGGAGGCCTGTGACGGGTTCCTTCTGACCGGGGGGCGGCCCAATGTGCACCCCGAGGAATATGGCGAGGATGAAACCCCCGCGCATGGCACCTTTGACCGCAGCCGCGATGCGATCACCCTGCCTTTGGTGCGCGCCTGCGTCGAGCGCGGCCAGCCGTTTCTGGGCGTCTGCCGAGGGTTTCAGGAGGTGAACGTGGCGCTGGGCGGCACGCTGTATCCGGAAATCCGTGACCTGCCGGGGCGGATGAACCACCGCATGCCGCCGGACGGGACGCTGGAGGAGAAGTTCGCGCTGCGTCATTCGGTGCGGTTCACCGAGGGTGGGGTGTTTCACCGGGTGCTGGGCAGTGTCGAGGTGATGACCAACACGCTGCACGGGCAGGGGATCAAGTCCCCCGGCGCGCGCATCGTCATCGACGGCCATGCGCCTGATGGCACGCCAGAGGCGCTTTATGTCAGGGATGCGCCGGGGTTCACCCTGTCGGTCCAGTGGCACCCCGAGTTCAACGCCGCGAATGACCCGGCCTCGCGCCCGCTGTTCGTGGCCTTTGGCGAGGCGGTGCGGGATTTCGCGGCCTCGCGCTGATTGAACCGGTTGCCCCGCTGGCGCGACAGACCCCTGAAGGCCCGTGTGGGGCCGCAGGAGAGTGCCATGGACAAGATGCTGGTTCTGATTGCCGCGCTGGTGGGCGGGTTCTTTGCGATCCTGCCGGCAACGGCGCCCGCGCTGGGGATGTGACCGTCAGATCGCCGAGGAATGGCCGCTTTTCGCCATCGAATAGGCATCGAAGCGCGCCGCGATCATCCGCGTCAGGGGACGACCGGCGGGAGGGATCGACAGGCCATTGCGGTCATGCACCACGAAGGACCCGAAGGTTTCCGCGACCGGGGCAAAGAGCGCATCGGCCGCCGCCGGGGACAACCCGAAATCGCGGGTCAATTCGGCCGTGCTGACGCGGAAATCGCACATCAGGGCCTCGATGATCCTTGCGCGGAGCAGGTCCTCGCCCGCAAAGGCATGGCCGCGATGGATGGCGAACCGACCCTCGCGCACGGCCTTGGTCCAGGCCGAGGTGGCGGAATTCATCTGCGCAAATCCCTGCGGAAAGCGCGAGATCGACGAGGCCCCGAGCCCGATCAGCACCGGTGAGGGATCATCGGTATAGCCCTGGAAGTTGCGCCGCAGCGTCCCGGCCCGGGCCGCTTTGGCCAGCCCGTCATGCGGGCGGGCGAAATGGTCGATGCCGATCTCGTCATAGCCGTCCCAGGTGAAAAGCTGACGCGCGGTCTCGAACAGGGCGAGGCGTTCCTCGGGGCGGGGCAGGGTGTCCGAAGGGATCATCTGCTGACGCCGCGCCATCCAAGGCACATGCGCATAGCCATAGAGCGCCACGCGATCGGGCGACAGCGAGAGCAGTTTCTGCACCGAATTCGCCAGCCGTTCCGGGGTCTGGTTCGGCAGGCCATAGAGGATGTCGGCATTCAGACTGCCGACGCCGCGCGCGCGGATCATCGCCACGGCGTCGCGGGTGACCTCATAGGTCTGGTCGCGCCCGATGATGGCCTGGATCTCGGGGTCGAAATCCTGCACGCCGATCGATGCGCGGTTCATCCCGGCAGCGGCCAGCGCATCCAGCCGGTCCTCGTCGATCTCGTTCGGGTCGATTTCGACCGAGAACTCGCCGTCCTTGTCCATGGGGGTCAGGGCAAAGATCGTCTCGGCCAGTTCGCGCATCGATTCGGCGGGCATCATCGTGGGGGTGCCGCCGCCCCAGTGCAGCCGCGACAGCGTCACGCCCGGGGGCAGGTGGCGGCGCAGCAGTCCCAGTTCGGTCTTCAGCGTTTCGACATAGGCGCGCACCGGATCGTCGGAATGCGTCCCCTGCGTGCGGCAGGCGCAGAACCAGCACAAACGGCGGCAGAAGGGCACATGCAGGTACAGCGAGATCCGGCTGCCGGGGGCAATCGCCTCGATCCACTGGACAAACTGTTCGGCCCCGACCCCGCCCGCGAATTGTGGCGCGGTGGGGTAGCTGGTATAGCGCGGAACGCGTGCGTCGAAGAGCCCCAGACGGGCGAGTTGCGATTCGGTTTGCATTCGCCTACGTTGAACATGGAAACACAACTAACCTTGACCTAGATCAACCGATGTCAAAAACCTCGACCGCCCCTGTCAAGCTGACGCATGTGCAATGCGGCGACTGTCCGATCCGGCATCGCGCGGTCTGTGCGCGCTGTGATGACAATGAACTGAACCGTCTGGAAGAGACCAAATATTACCGCAGCTACGAGGCCGGGCAGACCATCGTGTGGTCGGGAGACCGGATGGATTTCGTGGGCTCGGTGGTGTCGGGGATTGCCACGCTGACCCAGACGATGGAGGACGGGCGGCGCCAGATGGTGGGGCTGCTGCTGCCGTCGGATTTCGTCGGCCGTCCGGGGCGCGAGACCGCGGCCTATGACGTGGTGGCGACCACCGATCTGGTGATGTGCTGTTTTCGCAAGCGCCCCTTCGAGGACATCATGCTGACCACGCCGCATGTCGGCCAGCGTCTGCTGGAAATGACCCTCGACGAACTCGACGCCGCGCGGGAATGGATGCTGCTTCTGGGGCGCAAGACCGCGCGCGAAAAGATCGCCAGCCTGATCGCGATCATCGCGCGCAGGGATGCCTCGCTGAAAATGGCAAAGAGCGAGGGGCAGGTGGTGGTCGACCTGCCGCTGACGCGCGAGGCGATGTCGGAATATCTGGGGCTGACGCTGGAAACCGTCAGCCGTCAGATTTCGGCCCTGCGCAAGGATGGCGTGATCGAGATCGAGGGCAAGCGCCACATCATCATCCCCGACTTTGACCGCCTGATCGAAGAGGCGGGCGACGACAGCGACGGTGGTTTCCTCGTCTGACCGCGGTTGACCGCGGTTTCACCAAATCTTCCCGGAAGCGACGCAATCTCGCCTGGATTGGCAGGCGTATTGGCAACAGTTACAGCCTGCCGCGGGGGATCGCATGTTCGATTGGGACCAGGATTTCGATGCGGTGGTTACGCCGACCGCGATTGCCCTGGGCGCAGGGGCGACGCGGCCCGGCGCCGGTGCCCCGCTGCGACGGCGTCTGGCCGCGTGGCTGCGCGGTGGACGGATGCGTCTGGCCCTGCCCGTCAGTGTCCTGCTTGCGATCGGCATCGGGCTTGCGCCGGGCGTGTCGTCGGGTGTGACCTCTGCCTGGGCTCTGGTGTTCGAGGCGCGCATGCCCGAGGGGCTGCGGGTTTATGACCAAGGCCAGTTCGCTGCCTTTCGTCGGGGCATTGCGCGGTTTTCCGACGCCGAACTGCTGGACTACGAACGCACCACGCTGCGCGGTCACGGTGTCGCAGGCGCCCTGCTGGCCGATTTTTCGCACGATGTGCTGGTCCTGATCCATCAGGAAATCCAGCGCCGTGGCCTCTCCCGACCCGTCTCGTCGCTGCGCCTTGGCGAGGCGCGGCCCCTTCCTGCCTCGCCCCTCGGGGCAATCTGACACAAAGGACCCGGAAAGATGCCCAGCCAGACGATTCGCTATGTCTATCTCTTTGGTGCCGACCGCGAGGCCGCGCAGCTGCGCCGGGCCTCGTTTTCCGCCGGTGGTGCGGGGGCGGTGGCCTGCTGAGAACGGGAAAGGGGCGCCCCCGGGGCGCCCCTGCCGGTGTCACAGCGTGATGCGATAGAGGGCAAATCCGTTCTGCCCGTCGCCCGCGGCCTCGATCTGCACGCCGCGTGCGCGGACCTCGTCGACATAGCGCGCTGCGCCGGGGCCGGTTTCGAACAGCACGGTCGCACCCGCGACCGTGGCAAAGCCCCAGTTGCCATCGGCTGCCGGGGCGATGGTGCCCAGCGAGACGATATAGCGCACGATGATGTCGCGGTTCGTGTCCGGCGCCTGGAACACGATGGTCGAACCATCCGCGCCGGGGAACCTGCCGCCCCCCGAGGCGCGGTAGTTGTTGGTGGCGACGATGAATTCGGCATCATCCTGAACCGGGGCGCCGTTGAACATAAGATCCACGATCCGCCGGGCGCCTTCGTTCACCAGCACGCCGTCATTGTCATAGCGCGATGGCTGGCTGAGGTCGATGCGATAGGTGACGCCGTCGATCACATCGTAGTTGTACGAGGGGAAGGCGGGGTTCAGCAGCACCTGATCGGCCTGACCGGGGTTGATCTGGTTGAACATGCCGGCGGAGCGTTCCAGCCATTCGCGCACCTGCGCGCCGGTGATGCGCACTGCCATCAGCGTGTTGGGATAGAGGTAGAGGTCGGCGACGTTCTTGATCGCCACGGGGCCGACGGGCACGTCGGTGTAATATTCCGCCCCGCCGCGCCCGCCTGCCTTGAACGGCGCCGCCGCCGACAGCAGCGGCAGCCCCTCGTGCTCGGTGCCGCGCAGGATGTCCGAGACATACCAGGTCTGCGCCGCCGACACGACCTGCACCGAGGGATCATCGGCCACCAGCGCGAAATAGGAATGCAGCGGCACGGCGGTCTGGCCGACTTCGGCGCGCACATAGTCCAGCGTCGAGGCATGGGCGGCGGCGGTGGCCTCGATCACCGGCGGGTAATCGGGCACCAGCGCGCTGATCGTGCGGTCCTCGTTGCGCCGCGAGATCGGGCGCGCCGCACTTTCGGCGGTCTCGATCCGCCAGCCGTCGCCGTCGCGCGCCAGCATCAGGTCGATCACCCCCAGATGCGAGCCCCAGAACCCGGCCATCACCGCAGGCTTTCCGTGCAGCGTGCCGCGCTCGGCGTCGATCCCCTCGCCCGAGAAATTCGGCCCCGGGAAGACCAGATGCTGATGGCCCAGCACCAGCGCGTCGATCCCTTCGACCCCGGCCAGATAGAGGGCGGCGTTTTCCATCCCCTCGTCAAAGGGCGCGGTCGAGATGCCCGAGTGCGAGAGCGCGATGATGATGTCGGCCCCCTCGGCCTTCATGCGCGGCACCCAGGCGCGCGCCGCCTCGACCACGCCGCGCACGGCAAATCCACCTTCGAGATGGGCACGGTCCCATTGCATGATCTGCGGCGGCAGGAAGCCGATGATCCCAACCTTGATCGGGTGCGTTGCCCCCGCGCCATCCGACAGGCTGCGTTCGAGGATGACATAGGCCGGCGCGTGCAGGTCGTCTTCCAGCGGGGTCGCCCCCAGGCTGCGGGCGAAGTTGGCGCAGACCACCGGAAAGCCCGCGGTCGCGTTCACCAGATCGAGGAAGGGCACGCCATAGTTGAATTCGTGGTTCCCCAGCGTTCCGGCGTCATAGCCGACGGCGTTCATCGCCGCGATCACCGGGTGGGTGTCGCCCGCATTCATGCCGCGCGAATAGGCGACCCAGTCCCCCATCGGGTTGCCCTGGAAATAGTCGCCGTTGTCGACGGTCAGGGTGTTGGTCGCCTCGGCGCGGATCTCGGCGATGATCGAGGCGGTGCGCGACAGGCCCATCGTGTCATTCGGGCGGTCGCCGTAATAATCGTACGCCTGCACATGGCAGTGCAGGTCCGTGGTGGCCAGGATGCGCAAATGGGCCTGCCCGGCCTGCGCGCGCAAGGAATAGGGGTGCAGCAGGATCGCGCCGGTTGCAGCAGTCGATCCGGCCAGGAAGGCGCGGCGGGAAAGTCTGGTCATAATATCCTCACTGTTGGCTGAGTCGTTTCTGCGGAAAGCAGGAATGTTGGCGCCAACAGGGACGTGATGCAAGGAATTTGACCGAAGGGTCCAATTGTAACGGCACGGGGCATCCTGGCGGGCGAGTCCTGACTGCAACCGGTATCGACCCCTGAGGTGACAGGGGCATGACGCCGCGCCTCGGGCCCCGCCGCGGGGTGCGCCGTGACGGCGCACCTCTCACCCGGGCGAAGTCAATGCGCCAGGAACACCGCGTGCTCGGCGTTTTCCAGCACGTTTCGGGTGGCGCCACCCAGAATTGCCTCGCGCAGGCGCGAATGCCCGTAAGCGCCCATCACCAACACCGAGGCGTCGATGTCGTTCATGTGGCGCATCAGGATGTCCGAGACGCGGGGCAGGGTCTTTGCCAGCACCGAAACCTCGGCCCGCACCCCGTGGCGCGCCAGCATCTGGGTCAGCAACCCGCCCGGGTCCGACCGTTCGGGGCTGTGCACCGGCGGATCGACCACCACCACCGAAACGCCCTGCGCCGCCTGCAACAGCGGCATCGCCCGGCGCACAGCCGAGAGGGCCTCGTTCGACTGGTTCCAGGCGACCATCACCCGCTTGCCGAAATCCGGCCCCAGCGGCGCCTGTGGCAGGACCAGCACCGCCGCCTGCCCCTCGAACAGCGCAGCCTCGATCACCGCTTCCTGACTGGCCAGGGCCTTGGGCACATAGGGACGCGACTGCACCACCAGATCCGAAAAGCGCGCGCGCAATCCGACGAGCGACGGAAGGCCGCCAAACTGGATCACGGCGGATTCGGAGCCCCAGCGCAACACCGGGTGGTCCAGCAGGCGCCGCGCATGGGCCTCGATCGCCTCGGCCTCGGCCTGCGCGCGGCCCAGCGTTTCCTGCAGCAGGATCGGCGAGGCGCCCATGTAGAAGCCGCCCATCGGTGTCATGTCGATGCCCATCGCATGCACGCCCAGATGCGCGTCATGCGCCAGTGCCAGCCGGATCGCCCCGGGCAGAGTCGCGTCGGCCTCGGCCGCGCTGCCGACAAAGGTCTGGATAGATTTGAAAGCCATGGTTCAACTCCCTTTGGTGCCGACCCTGCGGCGATGGGACGCAAGGTGCCCCGAATACGCGGATGTCGCATTGATCTTGGTCAAAGCCGCATGGCAGCGAAACCTTTGACCTGAATCAAGGATTGCGCAAGGTGGTCACGCCATAAGGGCAATGTGAATCTGCCCCGACTCTGTCCGCAGGGGGGTGGCGGGTGCGCCAACGACATCGAACGAAGGGACGCAAAACGATGTGGGATTACGTCAAGCTGATCGTGCTTGCCGTCGTCGCGGTAGCTGCCGCGTACGCTGCAAGTCACGCGCGAGACCTCGCCTATCTTGTCCACATGATCATCTTCATGCTGGCCGCGGCCGCTGCCTTTCTCTGGCAGATCCGCAACATGGGCGAGGTTGTTCACAACCAGAACGACTATCTGGACGGTGTGGTGCGCTATGGCGTTGTCGCCACGGCGTTCTGGGGCGTTGTGGGCTTTCTGGTCGGCGTGGTCATCGCCTTTCAGCTTGCCTTCCCGGCGATGAATTTCGAATGGGCCGAAGGCATGCACAACTTTGGCCGCCTGCGCCCGCTTCACACATCGGCGGTGATCTTTGCCTTCGGCGGCAACGCATTGATCGCAACCGCCTTCTATGTCGTGCAGCGCACCACGGCGGCGCGGCTGTTTGGCGGCAATCTGGCGTGGTTCGTGTTCTGGGGCTATCAGGTGTTCATCCTGATGGCGGCGACCGGCTATGTGCTGGGTTCGACGCAAGGCCAGGAATACGCCGAGCCCGAGTGGCTGACCGACCTGTGGCTGACCGTGGTCTGGGTCGCGTTCCTGCTGGTCTACATGGGCACGCTGATCAAGCGCAAGGAACCCCACATCTACGTCGCCAACTGGTTCTACCTGTCCTTCATCATCACCGTCGCCATGCTGCACCTGGTCAACAACCTGCAGATCCCGGTGTCGCTGTTCGGGTCGGATTCGGTGCCGGTCTGGTCGGGCGTGCAATCGGCCATGGTGCAATGGTGGTACGGCCACAACGCCGTGGGCTTCTTCCTGACCGCGGGCTTCCTGGGCATGATGTATTACTTCATCCCCAAGCAGGCCGAACGCCCCGTTTTCAGCTACAAGCTGTCGATCATCCACTTCTGGGCGCTGATCTTCCTCTACATCT
>CALEZJ010000320.1 GCA_937927885.1 uncultured Paracoccaceae bacterium
ATCCCAGAGGCCGCGCCGGTAACGAGCACCCTCATGATGACTCTCCCGCCAGTTTCAAGGCCAGAGCATGGGCCTGCCGCGTCGCAAAGACCATCCGTCTGGGCGCATAGGCATCGCCGAGAAGATGCACCTGCGGCCTGACAGGGCTCAGGGCAGCGTGAAGCGTGCTGTCCGACCGTCCGCCACAGGCCAGCGCCACGGTGTCAAATCCTCCCAGAACCTCGCGGCGTTGCGAGTAGATCTGCATGAGTTCGACCCCATCCGGGTGGATCGCCACAACCTTTTCGGCAGTTCGGATGCGGACACCCTGCGCATCCAGCCGCCCCAGTGGCCCACCATTGGCATAGCGGCCCAACAGGATAGCCGGCGCGTTGGTGGCATAGACCATCACCACCTGATGCCCGCGCGAGGACAGGAAATCGGCCAGCGCCAACGGTTGCAGGTGATCCTCTTCGGCGATGATCAGCACGCGGGGACCGGGCGTTGCGCTCCCGGTGAGGATATCGCGACCCTCCATGGCCAGTTCAGCACCGGGTACCGGCGGGCGGCGGGCATTGGCGCCGGTGGCAACGGCGACAATGTCGGCTGCCAGCAAGTCCGTGGCCTGTGCCCGGCTTCGCAGGTGCAGCGTCACGCCGAGCCGCTCCAGCCGCGCCTGCTGCCAATCGAGATAGCGCGCCATCCGGTCGTAGTGAGGCGCGCGCGTGGCAATGCGCAATTGCCCGCCAAGGTCGGAGGCGGACTCCCACAGCGTAACCTGATGCCCGCTTTCCGCCGCCAAGGCCGCCAGTTCCATCCCCGCAGGGCCACCACCCACCACGGCCAAAGACCTTGGATGGAGGGCTTTGGGAAAGGGTCCGTCGATCTCCTTGCCCGCGAGCGGATTGACAGCACACCCGAAGGGCAGACCGTCAACATAACGCCGGTTGATGCAATCGTTCCCAGCGATGCACGGACGGATGCGGTCGGCCTGACCCTGCCGAGCCAGAGTCAGCAACTGGCCATCGGCGATATGGGCCCGGGCGATGCCGATCATGTCGGCATGACCCTCGGTCAGGATCGATTCGGCAAGATCGGGCGTGTCCACCAGCCCAGAGTAGATCACAGGCACTTGGACAGCCCGGCGCAGTGCCCCAGCGTCGCCTGCCCATTGCCCAGGCGCGAACTGCTGAGGCTGGATATAGCTGGGGTTTCCCCAATGCGACCCGGCAACAACGGAAAGGTAATCGACCCCTTCAGCGCACAGGGCCTGGGCAATTCGGATGCCTTCGGCCGCGTCATAGCCACCCGGCATTTCCTGAAAGGCATTCAGTCTGATGCCCAGGACACGTCCCGGCAATTCCGCCCGAACCACCTCGATCAGCCGCAAGGCCAGCCGAAGGCGGTTTTCGAACGATCCGCCCCAGGCATCGGTGCGGGTGTTGGTCAGCGGCGACAGGAATTGTTCGACCAGATCATCGTGATTGAAGTGCATCTCGACCCCCGCCAGCGGCGTCTGGGCAACCAGCCGGGCCGAATGGCGGTATTCCTCGATGGTGGCCTCGATATCGGCCTCGGTCATCACATGGGGATGAGCGTTGGCGACCGGGTTCGACAGCACCTCGGAGGGCGCATTCGGATAGCCGCCGATCTGCGTCATCTGGATCAGGACCGGCGTGCCCTGCTTTGCCAGCCGCTCACAGATCGTGCGGACACGGTCGGCGAAATGCGGCAGACGGAAAAATCCCAGGACTTCGGCCGACAGGCCGGAAGGCTCGAATCCCGGAATGATGCGATTGCCCACGCGCCCGGTGATCACGACCATCGCAACCCCGGACGCCGCGCGTTCCTCAAGATAGGCCAGTGTGCGGGCGGCCTCGGCATCAGTGCCCCAGGGATTTCCAATGGCGGAAAAATGGGGGGGCATCATCACTCGCGATCTCAGCCTCAACGGACCGATCTGCAAGGGCGAAAAGAGACGGGTATAGGGCCCAAGGCCCTCGGCTGCGGTCATGGCGATCCTCCGGGAAGCGAGAAGGGGCCCCGCGCGGGGCCCCTGAATGCAGGCTTACTGGTTCTGCAAACCGGCAGATTTCCAACGCAACGCATGGTTGGTGATCCGCGTGATCAGCCAGTCGACCACCAGCGCCACCACCAGCAAACCGAAGATCGCGGCGAAACTCTGCGCGGCCGAGAACTGGCTGGCCCCTCGAGACAGGAGGTAGCCCATGCCTTTGTCCGATGCCAGCATTTCAGCCACCACAACGCCCACAAGCGCATAGGGCACCGAGATCTTCAGACCCGCCGCCACCCAGACCAGCGCCGACGGGATGATCACCCGGATCGCGACTTGAAACCAGTTCGCCCCCATGATGCGAACCGCCGAGATCAGCTCGGAGCTCACCTCACGCACGCCGAAATAGGTGTTGTAGTAGACGAGGAAGAACACGATCGTGGCCGAGAACATGATCCGGAATTCCATGCCCAACCCGAACCACAGCAGGAACAGCGGCGCCAGCGCCAGGCGCGGCAGGGTATAGAAGGCGGTCACGATCGGTTGCAGGATCTCGCCCAGCCGCTTCCATGCCCCGGTGATGAACCCCAGCGCCATACCGGCCGATGCACCCAGCAAGAAACCGCCAACCGTTGCCTGCACTGTGACCCAGAGGTTGGTCGCAAAGGTGCCGTCCCAGAGCCAGCGCAGGATCGTCGTCCAGATGTCCGATGGTTTGGAGACCATCAGCCGCGGCACCCAACGACCCGAGGCGTATTCCCAGAGCATCAGGAAAGCCGAGATGAGGATGATCTGGATGACCAGGTTTTCCAGACGCCGACGTGTCGGGCTGATCCGGGCGGGGGCCTTGCGCTGACGCTCGCGGCGGTCGGCAGGGGCGGACGAGAGGCTGGTGTCGGTCATTGGTCGGCTCCCTCAGGACTTGGCCGCTTTGGTCGCCGCATCGGCCTGCCGCAGCAGGTCACGCAGGTGGCGTTCCAGTTGGAAATAGCTGTCTTCGGTCCGAACCTTGGCCAGAATGCGGTCCTTGCCATAGGGCGGGCGAATCTCTTCCATCACCCGCAGGGGAAGGCCACCCAGGACCAGAATGCGGTCGGCCAGCAGGATCGATTCCGAAATGTCATGCGTGATGAACAACACGCTCTGGCCGGTGCGCGCGACGGTGGACAACAGCTCCTGATGCATCACTTCGCGCAGTTGCGCGTCCAGCGCGCCAAAAGGCTCGTCCATCAGCAGCATCTGCGGATCATAGATGATCGAGCGTGCCAGGAGTGCGCGCCGCTTCATCCCCCCCGACAGCTCGGATGGGAATTTGTCGCGTGCATCGGCCAGATTGACCAGCCGGATCACGCGGTCCAGCCGCTCTTCGCGCTCGGCCTTCGGGATATTGCGCAATTCCAGCGGCAAGGTGATGTTTTTCGCCACCGACGCCCAGGGCAGCAGCGTGTCACCCTGAGTCATGTAGCCTACCTCGCGGTTCAGCCCCTTCAGCGGCCCACCGTCGAAATCGACCGTGCCGCCAAGCGGTTTCAGCAGGCCCGCGGCAAGGTTCATCAGGGTCGACTTGCCGCAGCCCGACGGGCCCAGCAGCGCCACGAACTCGCCCCGCTCAACGTGCAGATCAAAGCCTTGCAGGAGCTCGACCTCGTTCTGATAGCCGAAATACACGTCGTGGATGTCCAGTAGCATTCTGTGTCCTCGGTCAGGCCGGAGCGGGCAGGCCGCGCTCCGGCCGTGGTTAGGTTGATCTTAGTCTGCGAGGCGTGCGGCGGGAATGACAACGAGGTCAAAGGCGGCAGGGGCGTAGTCCTTGCCAGTTCCGCGCGCCTGCATGTCCAGCGATTGCTGCCACGAAGCGGCGTTGGTCGCAGCTCCAGGCAGATAGGCCGCTCGCGCCTGCGAGAAGCCATCGTCCCACAGTGCCTGATCCAGATCGGGGGCAAAACGCGCCTTGATCCGCTCGGACGCGGTCGGATCGGTGCGCAGCATTTCGATGCTGTCGGCATAGGATTGGTGGATGCGCGCTACGAGATCCGGATTGGCGTCGATCCAGTCGGCGCGAGCATAAACCGTCACATACGGCAGGGTGCTGAATTCCGGCACATCACCGCGGGCCATGGAAATCCAGCGCACGCCCGATCCATCCTGCAGCAGCGGCGCAAGCGAGCCTATGGTCCACATCGACCCATCGATCTGGTTGTTGCGGATCGATTCGATCATCGCCGCGACATCGCCCAGCGTCGAATACCGAATGTCGTCATAGCTCAGACCAACGCGACCCAGCGTTTCCCCCAGCGTGAGGTAATGCGCCGTGCCGGGGGCCGAAGTGGTCAGCGTCAGCCCACGCAGCGCCGCGATGCGGTCGTTGACCGGCGCATCGGGGGCCACACCCAGACGGGCAACGGTCGCGGCTGACAGGAAGATCTCGTTGATCGGGCCGGTCAGCACCGCGACGGCGCGCAGTT
Source organism: uncultured Paracoccaceae bacterium (assembly GCA_937927885.1). Lineage (GTDB taxonomy): Bacteria > Pseudomonadota > Alphaproteobacteria > Rhodobacterales > Rhodobacteraceae > Pararhodobacter. The sequence goes on from CALEZJ010000320.1 coordinate 4,459, forward strand.
CCGCACCCTCGGCGATGGCATCCGTGCCGGTAGGAGTGCCGACCTGGCACAGTTCGACCGCCTCGGACAGCAGGGCGGCGATGCAATTGGGAGACTGACCGCGCAGGTCGGTCACTTCGATGGTGATGCCATTGTTGCCGAAGACACTGGGGTCGACCATTGCCATGATCAGCGGCCCATGCGCGACCGAGGTCGAGGCCGTCGCGATGCGGACAACGTCCTGCGCCATCGCCGAGGTTGCGGACAGTGCGAGCGCGCCCGCCAAGACCAACGAATGAGTTCTCATGATGCTCCTCCCGGTTTGCAAGGTAGCGAGGCCTCCACCTGCTCGCGCCCGAGCCAAATGGCCGACGCACGAATCCCTACCCACGTCGACACTACGGGACCGGACGTCTGTCGGCAAGAATTTTTTCGGTATTGCGAAAAACATTCTCTATGTCGCCATTTTGGAAGGGGTTTTCCACGACAGCTCACCGCTCACCACAGAGTTGCCCATACATGTTATGCGGTATTCCTGGCTCGAAATGGACCATGACTGACCTCGACAGGACGGCTGAGGAAATCTGGGCCGTCCTGACGCCGCAGAACTCAACCAGCATTCTCTATGTGCAATTCTCATATCCATCGCGAACATCGCTCCATTTGTCTGTTGACCTTCGCACAAGTCGATGTATCTTGTCCACACAACTTTTCGAATCCTGTCCCGCAAAGGAACAACCCATGTCGACCGGATCGAATACCCGTCCAGACCCACAGGATGTCGCCAAATGGATGGACCGCCTGGACCGCGCCGATCTGCTGGTCGAGGCCCGGCGACTGAAGAGGGAGGGGCACGGCGACATCGTATCCTATTCGCCCAAGGTGTTCATCCCGCTGACCCAGCTCTGCCGTGACACCTGCGGTTACTGCACCTTCGCGCACCCCCCACGGCGCGGGGAGCGCGCCTATCTCTTGCCCGAGCAGGTGCTGACCATCGCCCGCGCCGGGGCTGCCGCCGGGTGCACCGAAGCACTGTTCACCCTGGGTGAACGCCCCGAGGAGCGCTATTCCGTCGCCCGTGCCGAACTGGCGAACCTGGGATATGCGAGCACTCTCGACTATCTCGCGGCGATGGCGGCCCTGGTGAAAGAGGAAACGGGGCTGCTGCCACATCTCAATGCGGGCGTGATGGGCGAGTCCGATCTGGCCCGGTTGCGTCGCGTCAGCGTCAGCCAGGGGCTGATGCTGGAAGGTACTGCGCCAGCTCTGATGGCAAAGGGTGGGCCACACTACGGATCAAAGGGCAAGGTGCCATCCGTCCGGCTGGACATGATCGCCGCGGCGGGACGACTGGCAATCCCCTTTACCAGCGGCCTCCTGATCGGGCTGGGCGAGACCCGCGCCGAGCGGGTTCACGCTCTGCTGGCACTCGACGCCCTGCACCGTGACTTCGGGCATATCCAGGAAGTTATCGTCCAGAATTTCCAGCCCAAGCTGGGCACGCGCATGGCCGATGCGCCCGCGCCCTCGATGGACGACCTTTTGTGGACCATCGCCGCCGCCCGGTTGATCCTGGGGCCGCAAATGAACATCCAGGCTCCGCCGAACCTGAGTCATGATGCCTTTCCGGCGCTGCTCGAAGCCGGGCTCAACGATTGGGGCGGGGTCTCGCCAGTCACGCCGGACCATGTGAACCCCGAGGCCCGCTGGCCTGCCATCGCACGCCTGCGCGCCGCGACAGAGGCGGCAGGGGCCACTCTGGTCGCGCGGCTGCCGGTTTACCCGGCACAGGTCGCGGCGCGTGAGCATTGGATCGACCCGTCCTTGCATGGTGCTGTGCTACGCCACGCCGATGCCGAGGGCTGGGGCCGCGATGACCCATGGGCACCGGGAAAGGCGGGTGTCGTGCCACGTCTTGCGACTTCGCCGCGCAGGGCGGCGCCCGGGATCGAGACCCTGCTCGACCGGGCTGTCAGCGGGGACCGTCTGGACGGCGCTTCGGTCGCGCGCCTGTTTCGCTCTCGCGGAACAGAAGTGGGCGCAGTGCTGAACGCTGCCGACGCGTTGCGCCGAAGCACAGTGGGCAATGTCGTGCGCTATGTCGTCAACCGCAACATCAATTATACCAACATCTGCGCCTATCGCTGCGGGTTCTGCGCCTTTTCCAAGGGAAAAATGGCCGACCATCTGCGCGGGCGCCCCTATCTGGTCGATCTGGACGAAGTGTCGCGCCGCAGCGCCGAAGCCTGGGAGCGGGGCGCGACCGAGGTCTGCATGCAGGGCGGCATCCATCCGTCCTTTACCGGTCAGACCTATCTCGACCTGCTGGCCGCAGCAAAGCGCGGCGCGCCGGGGATCCATGTACACGCTTTCTCGCCCCTGGAAGTGGTGCATGGCGCCGAAACGCTGGGTCTGGCCATCCCCGCCTATCTGGAGCAGCTGCGCGAGGCCGGGCTGGGCAGCCTGCCGGGCACCGCTGCCGAGATCCTGACCGACCGCGCCCGCGCCATCCTGTGCCCGGACAAGCTGACGACGCAGGGCTGGCTGGACGTGATCGGCGCCGCGCATGGTGTGGGGCTGCCGACCACCTCGACGATGATGTTCGGCCATATCGACACGCCCGAGGATTGGGCGGCGCATCTGCTGGCGCTGCGCGATCTGCAGGCGCGGACCGGCGGTATCACCGAATTCGTACCCTTGCCCTTCGTGCATATGGAGGCGCCGATCTATTACCGCGGGCAGTCGCGTCAGGGTCCGACCCTGCGCGAGACACTGCTGGTCCATGCCGTGGCGCGGCTGGTGCTGCACCCCTTGATCCCCAACATCCAGGTGTCCTGGTGCAAGCTGGGCCCCGACGGGGTACTGGCGGCGCTGGCGGCCGGGGTGAACGATCTTGGCGGCACGCTGATGAACGAAAGCATCTCGCGCGCGGCAGGGACCGAGCACGGTCAGGAACTGCCCCCCGCCGCGATGGAGGCCCTGATCCGGCGCGCCGGGCGTCTGCCACAACAACGTACCACACTCTATGGCCGGGTCGATCCGGGACAAGAGGCACGCAGTCGCAATGCCGCCGATCTTGCCCCGATGAACACCGGCGAGATCACCCCCCAACGCACCCGTCGTACCGCCTGAAGGAGCCTCCGATGACCGAGCAAACACCCATCGCCGTGATCGGCGGCACTGGCGCTGAAGGCGGTGGACTGGCGTTGCGGCTGGCCCATGCAGGCCGCCGTGTCATCATCGGCGGCCGTGACGCGTGCCGCGCCGCCGAGGCAGCCGAAGCGATCAACGCCACCATCGGCGCCGAGCGCGCCAGCGGTGCCAGTTCGACCGAGGCGGCGGCGCAGGCGGGCGTCATCCTGCTGACGGTTCCCTATTCGGCACAGCGTGCCACGGCCCTCGCTCTTGCCGACCAGTTGCAGGGAAAGGTGCTTATTGACGCTACGGTACCGCTGATGCCGCCCAAGGTCGGTCGCGTGCAATTGCCTGTCGGCGGATCTGCGGTCGCCACCCTGCAAGAAGAGCTGGGTGCCGGCGTCAAGGTCGTGGCGGCGTTCCAGAATGTATCAGCGCATCATCTGCGCGACCTCGACCATCCGGTTGACTGCGACGTATTGGTCTGCGCCGACGATGCCGAGGCCGCGGGCATTGCCGTGGATCTGGCGCAGGCGATGGGACTTCGGGCCTTTCACGCCGGGCCGGTAGCCAATTCGGCTGCGGTCGAGGCGATGACCTCGCTGCTGATCTCGATCAACCGGCGCTACAAGTCTCCGGGCTCGGGCCTGCGCATCACCGGGGTCTGAGCCATGCGCATCGAGATCACCGCGCTGCCCGATCTGCCCGAGGTGCGCCCCGGCGATGATCTGGCCGCGATCCTGCGGGCGGGGCTGGAACGGGCAGAGATCGTGCCTGGTTCGGGCGACGTGCTGGTCGTTGCCCAGAAAGTGGTCTCGAAATCTGAAGGGCGGATCGTCGATCTGGCCGAAGTCACACCCTCGCCGCGCGCTGAGGACTTGGCGGCGCGGGCGCAAAAAGATTCGCGCGTGGTCGAACTGATCCTGCGCGAGAGCGTCGAGGTCCTTCGCTGTGTGCC
>CALEZJ010000321.1 GCA_937927885.1 uncultured Paracoccaceae bacterium
GGCGGGGGTCGTTACGGGCATCGGGCTCTCCACGGTGGCGCGACCTTGGTGCCATGTGGGGGGGGCAATCTCAAGAGCGGGCCGACTTTCCCCGCTTGGCCCCGGCGTCAAAGGTCGCTAATCAGGGGGCGCAAGGCAGGGGTAGCCGGTTTGACCTGGACGAATTCGCTCTTTTCGACCATCGATCTGCGGTCGTTCTCGAACCTCTGGTTCTGGCTGGCGCTGGCCGTGGCGTGGTCGAATGCGACGCATTTCATCATGGGTGTGCCCTTTGACATGGTGGGGCGCGCGCGCAGGCAGGGCGGGCAGGCGATGGCCGATCTTGAATCCATGGCCCGTATCCAGGCCCGCCGCCGTCTCGGGGTGATGCGGGGCTCGGGCGTCTGGCTGGTGGCCTTCTGGACCATGCTGCTGAGCCTCCTCGCCACGCTGGGCTTTCGCGACGGGCACGAGGTGGCGCAGGCCCTGGCCCTGCTGCTGGCGCCGCTGGCGCTGGCGGCCTGGCTGGGTCTGCGGGTCGCCGCGCGCATCGAGCGCGACGATCTGCGCGGCGAGGTGCTGGCCCGTGCGCTGTTCTGGCACCGGGTCTGGGTGCAGGCCATCGGCCTTCTGGCGATCTTCGTCACCACGCTCTGGGGCACCTGGTTCAACCTCTCGGTCCGGGCGCTCTGATCCATGGCGGCTGACCGTATCCTGCTGGGCGGCGCGCCCGAAGGCTTTGACGCCGAGTTGTTGCGCCGCGAGGTCGAGCGCCGCAAGGCGCCGGTGATCCACGTCGCGCGCGATGACAAGCGGCTGGAGGCGATGCGCGCCGCTTTGGCCTTTTTCGCGCCGGGGCTGGTGGTGCTGGATTTCCCGGCCTGGGATTGCCTGCCCTATGACCGCGTCTCGCCCAATCCCGAGATCGTCGCGCGGCGCATGGCCACGCTGGCCGCGCTGATCGACGGGGTGCCCTCGCCTTTCGTGCTGCTGACGACCCTGAACGCCGCCATGCAGCGTCTGCCTGCGCGCGCCACCGTGGCTGCCGCCAGTTTCAGCGCCGCCGTCGGCCAGCGCATCGACGAGGGCCGACTGCGCCAGTATCTGGCGCGTGCGGGCTATTCCCCCAGCGCCACGGTGACCGAACCCGGCGATTATGCGCTGAGGGGCGGGATCATCGACATCTTCCCCCCCGGCGATGCCGAGCCCCTGCGGCTCGATCTTTTCGGCGATGTGCTGGACGGGCTGCGCCGCTTTGACCCGGCCAGCCAACGCACCACCGGCAAACTGGACCGTCTGGACCTGGCACCCGCCTCCGAAGTGATCCTGGACGAGGCTGCCATCGCCCGGTTCCGCCAGTCCTATCGCATCGAATTCGGCGCCGCAGGCAGCGACGATCCCCTGTATGAGGCGGTCAGCGCGGGCCGCAAGCATCAGGGGATGGAGCACTGGCTGGGCTTTTTCCACGACGGGCTGGAAACGCTGTTCGATTACCTGCCCGCAGCCTCGGTGATGCTGGACGACCAGATCGAGGCCGTGCGCGCCGCCCGCTGGGACACCATCGCCGACCAATACGACAACCGGCGCGAGGCGCTGGCGACCAAGGCGCGCGTCGACACGATCTATAAACCCGCCGCACCGCTGACGCTGTATCTGGACGAGGCGGGCTGGAAGGCCGCACTGGCGCCGCTCAGGGTGGTGCAGGTCTCGCCCCTGCCACAGCCGCCCGGGCCGGGGGTGCTGGACGCGCAGGGCCGGTCCGGACGCAGCTTCGCGCTGGAACGTCAGGACGAGAATGCGAATGTCTTCAAGGCTCTGGCGGACCATGTTCAGGCGGAATCGCGCGCGCGCCGGGTCATCCTCGCCTCGTTCTCGGAAGGTGCGCGCGACCGGCTCTGCGGCCTTCTGGAGGAACACGGGGTTCACGGCGCCCGCGCCATCGGCGATGCGCGCGATCTGAAGGACAGGGTCTCGCTGGCTGTCTGGCCGCTGGACAAGGGCTTTGTCACACCCGACCTCTGCGTCATTTCCGAACAGGATGTGCTGGGCGACCGGCTGGTGCGGCCCCAGCGTCGGCGCAAGGCGGAAAACTACCTCAGCGACGCGCAGGGGCTGACGGCGGGCGATCTGGTGGTGCATGTCGAACACGGAGTCGGGCGCTATCT
>CALEZJ010000322.1 GCA_937927885.1 uncultured Paracoccaceae bacterium
GGCGTTGTGCTTGATCAGCCCGCCGATGGCGGCGGCGGTCAGCAGGAACTCGCCCACGCGCGCGGGGCTGGCGCCCGGAACATGGTCCAGCCAATAGCGGATCACCGCGGGCACCACCCCCGCCGCGCCGTTCGTCGGGGCCGTCACCACCTGCCCGCCGGCGGCGTTTTCCTCGTTCACCGCCATGGCATAGGTCGACATCCAGTCGTTGATGACATGCGGCGCGGTCAGGTTCATCCCCCGCTCGGCCAGGAGCGCGCGGTGGATCGCCCCCGCCCGCCTGCGCACCTTCAGGCCGCCGGGCAGGATGCCCTCGCCCTGCAAGCCCCGGTCGATGCAGGCGCGCATCACCGACCAGATGCGCTCGATCCCCTCGTCGATGGCCCGCGCCGGACGGATCGCCGTCTCGTTCGCGCGCTTCATCGCGGCGATCGACAGGCCGGACTCGCGCGCCATCGCCAGCATCTGCGCCGCGGTTTCAAAGGGATAGGGCACCTTGGGACCGCTCTGCGCCCCCTTGCCCGCCGCCTGCTCGGCCTCGGTCACCACAAAACCGCCACCGATGGAATAATAGGTCTCCTGCAGGATCACATCGCCTTCGGCATCCAGCGCCGACAGGATCATCCCGTTCGCGTGACCCGCCAGCGCCGGGCCATAGTCGAACACCAGATCGCGCGCCGGATCGAACCGCAGCGCGGGCAGACCGGGGGGATTGACCTCCTGCGTCGCGCGGATCGACGCCAGCGCCACCTCGGCCTTTTCGGCGTCATAGCTGTCGGGCAGGAACCCCGCCAACCCCAGGATCACCGCGCGATCCGTCGCATGGCCCACCCCGGTAAAGGCCAGCGACCCATGGAGCGAGGCCCTGAGCCCGCGCACCGCAAAGGGCGAACCCCTCAGCCGGTCCAGAAACCGCCCCGCCGCCACCATCGGCCCCATCGTATGCGACGAGGACGGGCCAATCCCGATCTTGAACATGTCGAACACGGAAAGAAACATGCGCCCCGGCCCCCGCTTTTCGCGCCAATCTACCCGCCCGCGCGGCACCGGACGGCCTGCCAGCGACATGCCGCGCGCCAATTCTGACGCCGCCCTTTCATTCTGCCCCAAATACGCCCTTGGCTTCGCTCAACCCAGCGCGCTGCCCTCGGGCGGTTGGCACGGCTCGGGCGCGGTAAACGGCCGCGCCCCCAGCCCCTCGGCCTCGGCCGCGCGCCGCACCGACTCGCGCCCCTCCAGGCGCGCCGCCATCGCCGCCAGCCGGGGCAGCGCCGCCGGGTCGAACCACGCCCCGCCCGGCGCATAAAGCACCGCCCAGCGCATCAGCACCGCCACATAGACGTCGAGCACCGACACCGCCTCGCCCGCCAGCCACCCCTCGCCTGCCCAGCCTTCCAGCACCGCGAAATGCCGCCGCAGCCGCGCACTGACCGCACGGTGCAGCACCGCCTCGGCACCCGGCGCACTGCGCCCGGGGTAAAAAATCAGCCGCAGATCCGCATGCACCGTGTTGGCGACAAAGAACAGCACCCGCAGAAATCCCCCCCGCGCCGCGTCCCCCGGCGGAGGCGCCATGCGCCCCTCGGTCTCGGCCAGCCACAGCAGGATCGCCCCGGTTTCCGACAGCACGCCGTCGGGCACCTCCAGCACCGGGATCACCCCCGCCGGGTTGAGCGCGCGAAACGCCGCCCCCTCCTGCTCGCGGCGCGCGCGGTCGACCAGTCTTGTGCGATAGGGCAGCCCCATCTCCTCCAGCACGATGCGGATGACGAGCGAGGCATTGTCCGGGGCGTAATGCAGCGTAAACATGCCCCACCCTGCCCCGCCTTGCACGCACACACCACCCCGCCCGCGACCGCCCGAGGTTTGAGCGCGACCTCAATC
>CALEZJ010000323.1 GCA_937927885.1 uncultured Paracoccaceae bacterium
AGCGATCAGCCGGTCTATCTGGCGCTTTTTCGTCACCGGCGAGACCAGCATCATGTTGTGAAAGGGCGCAATCAGGCAGCCACGGTTCAAAAGGCCCAGATTCAACGCGGCCTCGACCAACGGCTGATGCGCCTTTGCCGCCTCGGCGCCAGACTGCAACGGCCCCGGCGCGCAGATGAACTCGACCCGCGCGCCCACCCGCACCACATGCCAGGGCAGAGCATGGCGCGCGATCACCGCCGAAAGCCCGGCCTCCAGCCGCGCGGCACCCCGCTCCATCCGGGCGAAATTCCCCTCGGTCATCACGTCGGAAAGGGTCGCTTCGAGGGCGGCGAATTGCAGCGGGTTGGCCGACAATGTCGTGCCCATCCCCGAATGACCCGCGGGTCGCGCCGCATCGGCGCGCGCATAGCCCTCGGCCACCGCGGGCGTCATGCCCCACAGCGCCGCCGGAACCCCGCCCGCGACACATTTGCCGACCACAAGGATATCCGGTTCCAACCCGTGCACCCGGCTGTAGCCCCCGCGCCCCGAGGATTGCGTATGCGTCTCGTCGATCATCAACAGCGCACCATATTTGCGCGTCAGAGCGCGCAACCCGGCGTGAAAACCGGGCCGGGGCAGTACCATGCAGGAATTGGTCATCACGGGTTCGGTCAGCACTGCCGCCACCTCGCCCGAGGCCAGCGCCGCCTCGACCCCAGCCAGATCGTTGAACTCGACACAAACCGCGCCCAGCGCCAGATCCGCGACCTGCCCCATCAGCCCGGGGCGGTTGACCGTCTGCCCCCCGTCCAGCGCCACCATCGCGTCATCGACCGTGCCATGGTAACAGCCGTTGAATACCAGCACCTTGCGCCGCCCCGTCACCGCCCGCGCCACCCGCAACGCAAACCGGTTGGCGTCGGTTGCCGTGGTCGCAACCTGCCAGACCATCGGGCCAAACACGTCGCGCACCAGCAACCCCACCCGCATCGCCGCCTCGGAGGGCAGCATGTAGGTCAACCCCCGTCCCGCCTGCGCCCGGATCGCCCGTGCCACCGGCCCCGGCGAATGGCCGAACATCGACCCGGTATCCCCCAGGCAGAAATCGTCGATCTCGAACCCGTCCGCGTCGACCAGCCGCGCCCCCTTGGCAGAGCGCACCACCAGAGGAAAGGGCGATGGCCAGTCGCGCATCCAGTGCATCGGCACGCCCGACAGCCAGGCCGACGCCCCCGCCTCGAGCGCCGCCCGCGATGCCTGGCGCACCGCCGAAAACCGCGCCGCCTCGCGCGCAGCAAAGGCCGACAGTTTCCCGGCCTTCAACCCGGCCATCAAAGGATCAGAGGACATGGATACTCCCGGTTACGGAATTTGATCATATTCCTGCCGTCACCGAAAGCCAAGCCCCCGCCCCTTCATTCTGCCCCAAATACGCCCCTTGCGACACTGGCCACTGTCTCGCCGGCGTCACATCCCGTGACTGCGGTCATAGCCATTGGGCGCGGCGGGTGCCCACCAGCCCCCCAGCGCGGCAGGATCCGTCTCGAACACCTCGACCAGCAAGGGGTGGCAGACCGCCGCATCCGACGAATGCTCTGCCCCGCAATCGCCCCCCGGACAGGCCGACAGCACGCCCAGAAGGTCGATCTCGGCAAGGAACTCGACGTGATCCCCCGCGCGTACCGGGCTGGCCTTCATGAAATACTGCCCCGTATCGGCGGTGAAGCCCGTGCACATGAAGACATTGAGCACGTCATGCACCAACCGCTCGGCGCCCGCGACGCCCTCGGCCGCCAAGGCCCGCGTCAGGTTCGAGTGGCAGCAATGATGATACATCTCGCCCCCCGACAGCAGCCAGTGCGTATAGGGATCGCAGCGCGTGCCGATCACGTCATGCACCCGCCCGCCATAGGCGTCGGTTCCGTACCAGGCCAGCGTGTCGGCAACCATGGTCGCCATCGGCCTGAGCCAGGGAAAATTCGACCACATCCGCTGGCCCGGGGTCAGATGCGTGCCATGGAGCGCGCGGGTCTTGCCGGAAAAGAACCGCTCCTCGGGGTTGGCTGCGTTGAAGAGATTCAGATCGCCCACCTGCGCCCCTTCGGGACACGAGATGCGAAAGAACGACCCCGCAGGCACGCGAAACGCCGCTGCCTCGCGCGGGGGGACAACGACCCGTGCGCCCGGCCGCGCCGTGACGCGCGCCGCACGGATACGGGTCATGTCGGGTTGCGGCAAGGTCTCGACCGGATAGCAGATCACCGGGCGCAGGCCGCGGCGTTCGGCGGCATCGGCGGGTTCACGGGCAACAGGCGGGACGGACATGGCGGGCATTGCACCTTCTTGGGACAGGAACCGGATGCCCGGCGGAACGCCGGAACAGCCGACCCGAAGTCTCGCGCAACAGTTAACGGTTTTTCAAGCTGTTTACGGTCTTGCTGGCTGATATGCTTGCGCGCTCTGACCGACATGGACCCGCCCGGATGGATGAAGGCCCCTACCCCCTGCGAAACGTGACCGCGCCCACCGAGGCCCTGGCGCGCACCGTGGTGGATTTGCTGGCGCTCTTGCTGCAGCCCCAGGGGCCCGACCCGCTCGAGGTTGTCGAGGCGCAGCTGCCCCGCCTGAGCGCGGCACTGGGCGCGCGCCTTGCCTGGGTTTGCCTGGTCGGCAAGGCGCGCCCTGCGCTGACCTTCGGTGCCTGCCCGGACCGGCTGCCTGGCCTTCCCGATGGGCAGACGGCGGCCTTTCTGGGTCAGGATGGCTCCGAGATCGCCGGGCAAGGTGCGGTCCACACGTCGCTCCTCGCGCTGGAGGGCAACGGGCGGCGGCTGGGGCTGCTGGGCCTGGGCGGCATCGGTCGCGCCCTTGCCGCAGGGGATCGCGCGCTGCTGGTCAGTCTTGCCAGTGGCGTCGGCGGTGCGCTGGGTGCGGCCGCTCTCTCGTCGCCCCCTCCCGCCGACCCGCCGCTTTCGGATGTCGAGGGACGGCTTCGCGCGACGCTTTCCGCGATGCCCGAACTCGTGCTCGAGGTCGATCTCGACGGGCGCTGCATCGACCTGCATTGCTCGGCGCCCGACATGCTGGCCGGACCCACCGACCGCATCATCGGCAACCTGATCGAGGAAACGATCCCGCCCGAAGTGGCGAGGCTGCAGCGGGCGGGCATGGCACGGGCGTTGCGCAAGGGGGTCGTGCATCTGCGCCCCTATTGCATCCGCCATGACTCGCGTGATGCATGGTATCATACCACCATCGCCCCCCGCATGGGCCGCGAAGGCTGCACCGGCTTCGTGTTCCGCATCCGCGATGCCACCCAGGACCATGAACGGGCCAGCGAACTCGCCATGCTGGGCGAGGTCACGCAAAGCATGCCAAACCAGGCGCTGGTCCTCGATGCCGACTGTCGGATCATCTGGGCCAACCGCGCGGTCGAGGAGAAGGCGGGAATGCCGCTGGCGCGGTTTCGGGGACGCTCGATCTGGGACCTCGCGGATCCCTCGGTCCCGTCCCAGACCGTTGCAGCGATCCGACGCGCCTTCGACAGTCGCCAGCCGCTGCGCGTCGACGTCGCAAAGACCAACATCCGGGGCGAACCGATCTGGGTCGATCTCTCGATCCAGCCGATCCACACCGGCGGCGTGGCTGCGCGCGGCTTTACCCTGATCGAAAGCGACATCACCGAACTCAAGCGCCACGAAGCCGCGCTGGAACAGATGGCCCGCGCCGCCGAGCAGGCGCATGCAAGGCTGTATTCGGCCATCGAATCGCTGCCGGACGGTCTTGTCTATTTCGATGCCGAGGACCGGCTGGTGCTGTGCAACGCGCGCTACCGCGATTTCTTTCCGCATACCGGTCACCGGCTGGTGCCAGGCGTGCGATTCGACGACTTCCTGCGCGAGGCGCTTGCAGCCGGCGAATTCCCCGAGGCCGCGGGACGCGAGGAGGCCTGGCTTGCCGACCGGCTGGGCAATCACCTGCTGCCCGAGTTCACGACCGAGTTCCATCTCTCGGGCGGTCGGGTGATCCGCGCGCATGAACGTCAGACACCGGAAGGCGGCCGTGTCGGCCAGCGCATCGACGTGACCGACCTGCGCCGCGCCGAGGCCCGGCTGCAGGATGTGCTGGCCTCGGCGCGGCTGGGGATCTGGGAATTCGACTGCGTCCGGGCAACGACCCGCTACAACGGCCAATGGCTGGAGATGCTGGGCCTGCCCGAGTCGCTGGGCGGCGACCTCACGCCCGAACTCTGGGCCTCGCTGATCCACCCGGCCGATCGCGACAAGCTGGCCGACATGACCCGCGCGATGCGTCGTGGCGATCTCGCCGATTTCGAGGGCGAGTTCCGGATGCGCCACGACCGGGGGCACTGGGTGCACATCCTCGCCCGGGGCAAGGTCATCCACCGGGATGCGCAGGGCAAGCCGCTGCAGGTCAGCGGCATCGGCATCGACATGACCGAACGGCGCCAGACCGAGGGGCGGCTGCGCGCCATCCTCGAGGCCTCGTCGGTCGGCACCTGGCAACTGGACTGCGAAAACGGAAGCGTCGTCATCGACGAACAATATGCGGCGATGTTGGGCTACCGGCTGGACGAGGTGCTTCCCTGGACACATGAACGCTTTGAATCCCTGGTCCATCCCGATGATCTCGATGGCCTGCGCAACCGGGTTTCGGGGCTTTATGGATCGGACAGCGGATCTGTGGCGCACGAATTCCGCATCCGGCACCGGGACGGTCACTATATCTGGATCCTGTCGCAGGCCCGGGTGCAACGCTGGTCCTCTCCCGGTGTCGCCGCCGAGGAAAGCGGCCTGCACATCGACATCACCGAACGCAAGGAACGCGAATTTGCCCTCGCCGCCGCCAAGCAGGCGCTCGAGGAGGCCCTCGCCGCGCAGCGCGTCTCCGAGCAACGCTATGCCGATATCGTCGCGGTCAGCGACGAATGGTTCTGGGAGGTTGCGCCCGACCACACCATCCGCCATCTGACCTCGGGGTTCGAACGCACGACCGGGATCGGCGTACAGGCTCTGGTCGGGCAATCCCTGGACCGGCTGGTGCGCGACTCGGCGGATCGCTCGCTGCAGGATGACTGGAACTCGCTGGTCGAACGCACCCGGCGGCGCGAAACCCTGAACGGCTTTCTGCTCAAATTGCCCGCGCGGGGCGAGCGGCCGCAGATCTGGCTGCGCATCAGCGGCTCGCCGTTCAATGATCCCGGCGGGACCTATGCAGGCTATCGCGGGGCGGGCACCAATGTCAGCGCGCTGATCGCCGCGACCGAACGGGCCGAGGCCGCCAGCGAAGCCAAGTCACGCTTCCTCGCCAACATGAGCCACGAGTTGCGCACCCCGCTGACCGGCGTCCTCGGCATGGCCGAACTCCTGGCTGAAACCGACGTTTCGGACCGGCAGCGCGGGATGATCGACACCATCCGCACCTCGGGCGAGGGGTTGCTCACGATCCTGAACGACATCCTCGACCTCGCCAAGATCGAGGCCGGAAAGATGGTGGTCGAATCGCAACCCTACAGCCCCGCCGAGGTGATCGGCCGGGGCGAGGCGCTGTTTGCACCGCGCGCGGCCACCGCCGACCTCGCGCTGAGCGTCCCGATCACGCCCGAGCTTGCCACCCCGCGACAGGGCGATTCGAACCGGCTCCTGCAGATCCTGACCAATCTGGTTGGCAACGCGATCAAGTTCACCACCGAGGGTTCGGTCACGCTGCAGGCCCGCATCGACCACGCCCCGAGGCCGAACCTGCTGATCACGGTCACGGATACCGGCATCGGCATGAGCAAGGACCAGCTGACGCGGGTCTTCGAAGAGTTCGAACAGGCGGAAACCTCGACCGCGCGGCGCTTTGGCGGCACCGGGCTGGGACTGTCGATCACCCGTCGTCTGGTCGCCCTGATGGGCGGCAGCATCGACATCCGCAGCGAAGTGGGCAAGGGCACCTGCGTGACGCTGGTCCTGCCTGCGCCACTCGCCAGCCCGTCGGCGCCATCCCGGCCCGTGGCCGCTCCGACCCAAAAGCCGCCCCGCAGCGAGGGGTTGCGCATCCTCGTTGCTGACGACAACCAGACCAACCGGCGCATTCTGGAAACCATGCTGGCGGGACTTGGCGCGCGGGTTGCGCTGGCGCGTGACGGTCACGCCGCCTGCGCGCTGTTCACGCCCGGCGCCTTTGACGGTTTGATGCTGGACATCTCGATGCCCGGCCTCGACGGGATCGAGACCCTGACGCGCATCCGCGCGGTCGAGGCTGCGGCAGGAACAGGGCCCGTCCCCGCCGTGGCGGTGACGGCGAATGCCATGCAGCATCAGGTCGATGCCTATCGGGCGGCGGGATTTGACGACCATGTCGCGAAACCCTTCCGCAAGGAGGCTTTGGCGCGCGCGCTTGACCTGATCGCGGCGGGGCGCGCCGCGGCTCCGGATCTGCCCTGAAGGCGCCGTTGGGCCGGGGCTGCGCCAGCCACCCGCGCGATTTGCGCCCGAGGACCTTCATGCGGGCACCGGGCGATCCCCGGCCCCCTTTGCCGCGGGCGATCCGACCGAGGCCGCGCGGGCATCGCCGGTGCCACGCGCCGATACCGGCCCGCAAACCGAAGGGGCGACTCAAGTATCGGGAAACCGAAGGGAATCCGGCAAGCGGCCAACATCCGCGCCCGGTCGGGCAAGGTCGGGCATGGTCGGATGCGCGGCACCGAAACGGGCAAGCGGCGTCAAGTGAATGATCGGCATTCCGCGTCGCTCCCTCGGCACCGCACGCGCCGAGCGGCACCCGGCCCCGGTCCAGCGGGCCAAATGGTCGCGTGTCGTATCGTTTCCGGCGCTGGCTGCGCGATCCGGTTCTCCACATCGACTGACCGGCGACACCGCCCTGCGCGCCTGCCGCGATCCGGCCCGGCTGTTGGGCGCTGTCCCCTTTCCTTTTCCCGTCCCGCGTCCTAGCTCTGGCAGGCGTAACAGGGGGCGGGCATGGCGATCTTTCTCGGCGTCGATACGGGCGGAACCTATACCGATGCCGTGCTGCTGGACGAAGCGACGCAAGTCCTGCTGGCCGAGGCCAAGGCGCTGACCTCGCGCCCGGATCTGGCTGTGGGCATCGGCGGCGCCATCGACGCGGTTCTGGCGCGCGCGCCCGGCATCGCGCCCGCAGATGTGGCGTTGGTCTCGCTGTCGACCACGCTGGCGACCAACGCGCTGGTCGAGGGCCAGGGTACGCGTGCCGCGCTGGTGCTGATCGGCTTCGACCCGGCCGAGCGTGGCCGCGCTGGCCTTGGCGAGGCTCTGGGAACAGATCCCCTGATCGAAATCGCGGGCGGGCACGGCCATTCGGGGAGCGAGGCTGCGCCCCTCGACCTTGCCGCGCTCGAAGCCGGGCTGGCCGCGCTGCCACCGGGGATCGCCGCGGTCGCCGTGGCGGCTCAGTTCGCCACCCGCAACCCCGCCCATGAAATCGCCGCCCGCCGCCTGATCCGCGCGAGAACCGGATTGCCGGTGACCTGCTCGCATGAATTGTCGGCCGCCCTCGGCGGGCCAAAGCGCGCGTTGACCGCGCTCTTGAACGCGCGGCTGGTATCGATGATCGACCGGTTGATCAGCAGTTGCGAGCGCCACATGGAGGCCATCGGCATACGCGCGCCCTTGATGGTGGTGCGCGGCGACGGGGCGCTGGTGTCGGCCGCGCTGGTGCGCGAACGCCCAATCGAGACGATTCTCAGCGGTCCCGCGGCCAGCATCGCCGGGGCGGCCTGGCTGACCGGGATCAAGGATGCGCTGGTCTCGGACATCGGCGGCACGACGACCGATGTCTGCCTGTTGCGCGACGGGCGACCCGCCATCGACCCCGAGGGCGCGCGGGTCGGCGGCTGGCGCACCATGGTCGAGGCGGTGGCGATGCGCACCAGCGGGCTTGGTGGGGACAGCGAGGTCCGCGTGCTGGAGGGGCTCGACGGTGGGATCGAACTGGGTCCCCGGCGCGTGATGCCTCTGGCGCTGGCCGCGCATCTGCACCCGGCGCTGGTGCATCGCGCGCTCGATGATGCGCTGGGTCGCGACCCTGCACCCGAGGAAAGCTGGCGCTTTGCCCTGCCCCTTTTTGCGGGCCTGCCCCCCGGACTCGATCCGCGCGAGTCGGCGCTGGCGGAACGGTTGCTGGCCGGGCCCGCGCGGCTGGCGGACCTGTTGCGCACCCGGATCGAAGCGCCTGCGTTGACCCGGCTGGTGCAGCGCGGGCTGGTGCTGCTCAGCGGGCCCACGCCGACCGATGCCGCCCATGTGCTGGACCGTCAGGCGACCTGGGACACCGAGGCGGCGCGCAAGGGGTTGACCTTGCTGGCGCGCCGGCGAGGCGGTCATGGCGACCGGCTGGCCCGCGATGCCGGGACGATGGCGCAGCGCATCGTCGATCAGGTCACCCGCCAGAGCGTGGCCTGCCTGCTGGAGACGGCCTTTGCCGAGGACAACCGCGACTGGGACCTGCCCGCCGAGACCCTCGCCCGCCACCCGCTGACCCTCGCCGCCCTGGATCGCTCGCCCGCGCTGGTGGCACTCGACGCACGGCTCACGGTACCGGTGATCGCGCTGGGGGCCTCGGCGGGCTGCTGGTATGGCGCGGTCGGCACACGGCTGGGTTGCGAGGTGGTGGTGCCCCGTTTCGCCGGCGTCGCCAATGCCGTCGGTGCGGTTGTCGGCCAGGTCTCGATGCGGGCCGAAGGACTGGTCACCTGCCCGGCACCCGGTGTTTTCATCGCCCACCTGACCGCCGAGCCCGCCCGCTTTGGCGATGCCGAAACCGCCGCCGCCGCCCTGGCCGAGGATCTTCAGACCCGCGCCTGCGACCGCGCAAGGGCAGCCGGGGTCGAAACGCCCCGGCTGAGCCTGACCCGGGACGAGGTCGCGGCCGAGGTCGAGGGCCAGCGCATGATCATCGAGATCCGCCTGCGCGCCACCGCCTCGGGCCGTCCGCGGATCGCAGCCCAAGCCTGACCGGCGCAGGTGCGGCGGGCGGCGAGAGGCACATACATCCCCTCGCTTGCCATCCCCGCGCGAGGCTATCTTGGAAAGCCAAGCCCGAGCAGCGCCTCGGTCAAACGCTCGCGCGTTGCCCCCTGCACCAGGGGCAGCGCGGCAAAGTACAACCCCAGGCTGGCATCGGGCCGCCGCTCCCGCACCGAGGCCGCCAGCCGCGCCGCCTCGACCGGCTTTTCGCAGATCGCCGAAATCGCGGCCGCCTGCATCCCGCTGATGACATGCGACGGACCAGCGCGAAGCCCTTTCATCGCGCAATCCCAGGCACCCTCGAGATGGCCATCAATCACCAGTGACAAGGCCCTGATCCCCAGCATCGGGCCCAAAAGCGGATCCAGCGGGCTGATTTGCATCGCGCGCTCGATATCGTCGCGTGTGGCGCCAGAGCGCCCGGCAAGCACATGGACCAGGGCGCGCGCGTAATGACCCTTGGCAAAGCTTGGCGACAGTTCGACCGCGCGGTCCAGCCAGCCGGTGTCGCCACCCGGAACCCCGGTCAGGATCGGCAGACGCCCCATGGCGAAATTCGCGGTCGGCTCCAGCGGGTCCAGTTCGATGCTGCGCTCTGCCGCCTGCCGGGCCTCTCGCACCGCCGATGCACGGTCCGCCACAAAGCCCATCGAGGCATTCTGGTAGCTGGCAAAGGATCGGGCCGCCCAGGCCGTGGAGAACTCCGGGTCAAGCTCGGTCGCCTGCCGAAAGAGGTCTGCCGCGATGGCATTGTCGGTCCGGTTGAACCGGTAGACATGGGACAGACCGAGGTGAAAGACGCTCCAGGCATCGAGGCTCTCGGACGGGCGCAGGCGGGCGGTCTCGGCCTCGTGGCGCGGCACGGAAATCTCCAGTGCGGCGAGGACCTTGCCGATGATCGACTCCCTCACAGCGTGGACGTCCTCAAGACGGCTGGAAAACCGCTCGGCCCAGATCACGCCACCGCCTTGGGTCTCGGACAACTCCAGGCTGACATCCAGCCGCGACCCCAGGGTCAGCACGACGCCCGACAGTGCATAGCCCGCACCCAGCACATCGCGCATGCCCTCGACATCCACCGACACGGTGCGAAAGCGAAAGCTGGTCTCGCGCGCGATCACCTTCAGCCAGCGCAGCCGCGACAGCGAGGTGATGAGTTCGGCCGCGATGGCCTCGGGCAGGTTCGCCCATCGTTCCACCACGCCCGACGCACGGAACGGCAAGACCACCAGTGTCGGCCGCCCATCAGGCTGGGATGTCGAAGGCCGTCGGACCGGACCGGTTGGCGTCGCCGCGATCCGCACCTCGGCCACAAAGCGGTGCCCGTGGCCATGGACCGTGCGGATGAAGGCCTGCTTGCGCCCGTCATCGCCCAGCGCCTTGCGCACCTGTTTCAGGACCGTGGACACCGCCGCATCCGAAACGATCCGCCCGCCCCAGATCGCCTCGATCATCGCGTCGCGACCCAGCACACGGTCGGTGTTCTCGGCCAGAAGCGCCAGAAGTGCCAGAGGCTTGGGTTCGATCGGCACGGGTCCATCCGGGCCGCGCAACTCGGCCAGGCCAGTGTCGAGCGTGAAGTCACCAAACTTCAGAAGCATGGGTCTTTATACCCCCGGCCCCCCTGAAATCCACATCCATTCCCCAAGCCGCCCTCAAGCATCCCGTCAGCGGGCACGCTAGACCCGTTTCAGTTCAGCAAGGAGGTTTCACCATGACCACCCAAGTCCAGACACCTGCGGCACCGTTCTGGTCGCCCGCCGGATTGCTCGACCACCTTTCCCGCCACCTTGATCGCATAAACGCCGCCCACAAGGCCCGGCACCGGCATCTGGCCGTGAACGACCGCGACCTTAAAGACGCAGGCGGTACCCGCGACGACGTGGTGGGAAGCCCCGGCTACCAGCCCCACCTGCCCTTTTTCATGCAGGGGAATGTCGGGTCCTCTCGTTTCTGACGCCGCCGTCGGCATAACCCGATCCCCAGCGCCTGGAACGGCCGAAGATCGGCACAAGGGACGCTCGTCGCCGCAAGCCATGACCGTCTCGATCGCGGCGAGGACCATCCGATCGCAGTCGAGGCGGTCCATTTCTTCCTCATGGAAAGCAATGAAAGCAATATTTCTACGATTGTGACCACTCTGAAAGCCGGAAGCTACCGACCGGCAAGAGGACGATGATCGCACACGCCACCAGCCCGCGCGATCCTTCCGTCCGGTACGCCAGAGCTGGGGCCCGTCGTTCAATCGGCAGGCCCCAGATCCGCTGCGGCATGTCCGTTCTCGGGCTCGATCTTCCCGGCCTTCTGAAGCCTCGCCATCAGCAACCAGCACAAAAGCGCCCAGCAGGCGCCGGCTGCCCACCCGGCCAGAACGTCCGTCGGCCAGTGCACGCCCAGATAGACCCGGCTGCACCCGACCAGGAGCGTGAGCAAGAGCGCGAGTGACACAAGGTAGACCTTGCCCGAAAGCGACGGTTGCGCACGGGCCAGAAGATCGCCCAAGGTCAGGTAGACGACCGCAGACATCATGGCGTGGCCGCTGGGGAAACTGTCGGTGAACACGGCCATTTCATGCGGCACCAGGTCGGGTCGCGGTCGGGCGAAGCCGATCTTGAGGAGGCTGGACAGGACGACGCCCCCGACGACGGCCAGAAGCACGAAACCTGCCGCCCGGCGTTTGCCCGAGATCAGAAGCCATCCGACGGCTGCCAGTGTGACGACCGTCAGAACCCCTGTGCTGCCAAGCGCCGTGACGTCGCGAACCATCTCCTGAAACCAGAGGGGGCCGATCGGACGAGCCGTATCGCCCGGGGTGCGCATGGCCAGCAGGACGGCCTCGTCAAAACGCCGCGTTTCTCCCTCGAGGATCTCTTCGGCGATCTTGACGAAGCCGAAGACGAGGACCGCGACGGCGGCAATCATCAGGGCAAGCGACCGCTCGACCGACCGCGCCACCTGCAAGGCCGTTCCTGAATGCCTCATCGCGGCGCGCCAGCCCTTCATTTCCCAAAACCCCCAAGCTGACGCGCGCCGCGCCCCAAACGGTATGCGTGGATGCCCAGCGCAAGCACGGTCAGGTCGACGAACGCGATCAGGACCCGCGCCTGCGAATGATCGGGCCGCATCAGATGCATCTGATCTTCAACGAATCCGATCGTGGCCGCAACGAAGACGGGAAAGACCCATGGGCGTTTGGCGAGAACGGCACCGAAAAGTGCGAGCTTGATCGCCCATTGGCGGAACCGATACCGGGCTGCAAGGGATTACGCATCGGCACCGACACTCTTGGCGGTGTGGTGCGGCGCATTTCACTCAGGTCGCCGGGTTCCTCGGCCGGTTCGACCCGGTTCAGCCGCCGCACACGCGTCGTGACTGCGCCGTTCGGCAAGGCATGAGGCAGCGGTCCGCCCATCGCTTCGACCAGGCTGCGCGCCTGCTTCAGCCAGAGACCGGCTTGAACCATCCTGCACAGGGTTTGCGCGCGCAGGCCGATCATGGGGCGCCGACGCTGGTGTCAGGGCTGGAACCCGCCGCAGGTCTTGCGCGATAGAACCAGACCTTCGCCCCTTCGGTCGCCGCGATATAGCCGAGAAGTATCGCGACGATGGCCGCGAAGGTGCCGAACGGGGGCGGCACGAAACCGAAGGCCGCGCTGAGGGGGCCGAGCCACGGAATGGCAAAGGTCAGCCCGAGCACCACCAAGGTGGACCACAGCAGGATCGCCCCCGGACGGCTTCGGAAGGCTGACCTGCGCGTGCGCAGCACCAGCACGACCGCAAGCTCGGTCATCAGCGAGATCATGAACCACGAGGTCTGGAACAGGGCCTCGCCGGCCTGCAGCACCCAGATCAGCAGGCCAAAGCTCAGAAGGTCGAAGACCGAGCTGACCAGCCCGAAGACGATCATGAAGCGCCGGATCTCGGCAACATTCCAGCGTTGGGGCGTGGCCAATCTTTCGGGATCGACCCGGTCCGAGGCGATGGCGAACGAGGGGAAGTCGGAAAGGAAATTGTTGAGCAGGATCTGCTTGGGCAGCAGCGGCAGGAACGCAAGGAAGGGCGTGACCAGCGCCATGCTGACCATGTTGCCGAAGTTGGCGCTGGTCGTGATCGAGATGTATTTCAGCGTGTTGGCGAAGGTCCTGCGCCCGCCCTCGACGCCCGCCCGCAAGACCTGAAGGTCGCGGCGCGTCAGCACGATGTCGGCGCTCTCGCGTGCCACGTCCACCGCCTCGGCCACCGAGATTCCTACATCTGCGGCATGAAGCGCGGGGGCGTCGTTGATCCCGTCGCCAAGATATCCCACCGCCTCGCCGGTGCGTTGCAGGGCGCGGACGATGCGTTCCTTCTGCTGGGGGTCGATTTCCACGAACAGGTCCGTGCGTGGCGCGAGGTGCCAGAGCGCCTCGTCACGCATGGCGGCGATCTCCTCGCCGGTGAGCATGGCGCCGGAATCAAGGCCGACGGCGCGGGCAACGTGGGCGGTGACGTGGCGGTTGTCGCCGCTGATCACCCTGATGCGGATGCCAAGGTTGCGCAGCGTGGCGATGGTGGCCGCCGCGTCGGCCTTCGGCGGGTCGCGAAACACCAGAAAGCCGCGGAAGGTCATCAGCGTTTCGTCGGCGCGGTCGTAATCCGCCCGCGGCTGGAACCGGCGCGTGGCCAGCGCCAGAACCCGCAGCCCCGCGGCCGAGTGCGCCTGGAATGTCGCGTCCAGAACGGCGCGGCGCGCATCATCCAGCGTCACCGCGCCCATGTCGGTCTCGACGGAGGTGCAGATGCCCAAAACCGCGGCAAAAGCCCCCTTGGTCAGCATCAGGTGGCCGTCCGCGTCGTCCCCGGCCAGCACGATGGTCAGGCGCTTGCGGTGGAAATCGTAGGGAATCTCGTCGATCTTGGCGTATCCCGCCGCCTCGAACCCCGCGACCTCTCCCGCCGCCACGAGGGCCGCGTCGAGCGGGTTCTCGATCCCGGTCTCGAAGCTGGCGTTGAGCCAGGCAAGCCGCGCCACCTCATCCGAGGACTTGCCCGCAGGATCGAGCGCCGCGTGCAGCACCACCCGGCCCTCGGTCAGCGTACCGGTCTTGTCGGTGCAGAGCACGGTCATCGAGCCCAGGTTCTCGATCGCCTCCAGCCTGCGCACGATCACGCCTTCGGCCGCCATGCGCCGTGCCCCGGCCGACAGCGTGACGCTGACGATGGCCGGCAGCAACTCGGGCGAGAGCCCCACCGCCAGCGCGGCGGCGAACAGCAGCGAGTCGATCACCGGTCGGTCGAGCATCAGGTTGGCGCTGAGGACGAACAGAACCACCAGCACCATCACCCGGATCAGCAGATAGCCAAAGTGGCGGACACCGCGGGCGAATTCGGTCTCGGGCTCGCGCGCCGCGATCCGGGCGGCGATGGCGCCAAAGGTGGTCTGGCGCCCGGTCGCGGTGACCAGCACCCGCGCCGTGCCGCTGCGCACCGAGGCGCCCAGCCAGACCATGTTGGAGCGTTCCCCAACCGGGGCGTCCGGGCGCACCATGCCGGGCCGCTTTTCCACCGGGAAGGATTCGCCCGTGATGCTGGCTTCGCTGACCAGAAAATCCTGCGCCGCGATCACCCGCCCGTCAGCGGGAACAAGGTTTCCGGCGGACAGGAGGATCACGTCCCCGGGCACGACCTCGCGCACCGGCACCACCCGTTCGACACCGTCGCGCAGCACGCGGGCCGTCAACGCGAGGCGCGCCTTCAACGCCTCGACCGCCGCCGAGGCCCGATGCTCCTGCCAGAACCCCAGGGCCGCGCTGCCCAGCACGATAGTCAGCACGATCCCCGCATCGACCCATTGCCGCAGCACCAGCGAAATGGTCGCGGCAACCAGCAGGATCAGGACGATGGGGTTTTCGAACTGATGTGCCAGAAGCCGCAGCGCGCCCATGCGGTGCGCCTCGTCCACGCTGTTCGGGCCGGTCTGGGCCAGAAGTCCCGCAGCCACCCCGGACGCCAACCCCTCATGCGTCGAGCCGAGCTGCGACGCCAAAGACTCCGCATCCCGGCTCCAGGCAGCGATCTGCGCGACATCCCGGACCATCGCGCGCTTCCTAACGCGCGTCAGGGCGGCGCATGAGAGACGCCCCCGTCACGCCACCACCCCGAACAGCGCGCCGATCCCGGCGGTCAGCGCCATGGCGAGCGCGCTCCGGAAGGT
Organism: uncultured Paracoccaceae bacterium; assembly: GCA_937927885.1. Classification (GTDB taxonomy): domain Bacteria; phylum Pseudomonadota; class Alphaproteobacteria; order Rhodobacterales; family Rhodobacteraceae; genus Pararhodobacter. The sequence continues at coordinate 15,189 of CALEZJ010000323.1, forward strand.
CACGCGAAGGGTCGCCCTGCCGACGTTCGCGCCGCCCGCGCACGCACCGACCGCGCCGAGGAGGGCCAGGAACAGGAGCGAGGCGACCGATACACAAATCGAGATGGGATTCCTGGTGGATATGGAGGCGCGACATGGCATGCTCCGGAAGAATACGGCCTTCAGCCTACCGCTGATCCCCGTATCCCGGTAGGCGCAAATCGGAAACGACGGCCATACGAACCGTCAACGGTGCCACCACAGGTGTTCGATCGCGTTTCCGCCGTTTTCATGGGGCCAGCCCGCTCGGGACGCTCGGGCTAAGAGGGGTCGCCCTTTCAAGCGTGATCCCTGCCGGGACGATCCGCAAGGCGCGCAGGGCGTTCAGGATGACGGCGACGTCGATTACTTCCTGGATCAGCGCGCCCTGCACGGGGGTCAGATAGCCGAAAGCGGCGGCGATCATGCCCAGAACCGACAGGCCGATGCCCGCGACGACGCTCTCCAGCGCGATGCGGCGCGACCGGCGGGCGATCTCGATCCCCGGCGCGATGCGGTCCACGCGGTCGACCAACAGCACCACATCCGCCGCCTCGGCGCTGGCGGCGGCCCCGCGCGCACCCATGGCGACACCCACGTCGGCGGCCGCCAGCGCGGGGGCATCGTTCACACCGTCGCCCACCATCATCACCGGGCCGTTCTTGTGTTCGGTCAGCACCAGCAACACCTTCTGGTCCGGCGTCAGCCCGGCGCGGATGCCGTCCAGGCTCAGGCCCTCGGTCACCCGCCGCGCGACCTCGGCCCGGTCGCCGGTGGCCAGCAGGATGCGCGAAACGCCTTGCCGCCGCAGGACGGCCAGCATCTCGCTTGCGCCCGCGCGCAACGGATCGGACATCACGAGGTAGCCAGCCATCCGGCCGTCAACGGCGACGGCGACCATCACCGAACCCGCCACCAGTTCCGGATGTTCCCCCGATGCCCGGCCGACGCGCTCTGCAACGAACCCGTCGCCGCCGACGATCACCGGGCGACCATCGATGAAGCCGATGACGCCTTCGCCCGGGATTTCGGCCACGTCCTCGGGGATGGGCAGCGTCAGGCCCCGCTCTTTCGCCGCCGCCACGATGGCCTGCGCGACAGGATGTTTCGACGCCTGATCCAGCGCTGCCGCATACCGCAGGATGTCGTCAGCCCCCATCCCGTCATGGCTGTCGATGCTGACGATCTGCGGGCGCCCGTCGGTCAGCGTGCCGGTCTTGTCGAGGATCAGGGTGCGGATGCGGGCCATGGCCTCGAGTGGCTTCGCGCCCTTCACCAGCACCCCGAAATGCGCCGCCCGCGACAGGCCCGCCACCAGCGCCACCGGCACGGCCAGGATCAGCGGGCAGGGCGTGGCCACCACCAGCACCGCCACGGCGCGGATCGGATCGCCCGTGAACCACCAGGCGGCAAAGGCGATCGCGACAGTCACGGCCAGAAACCCCAGCGACCAGCGGTCGGCCAGCCGCGCCATCGGGGCCTTCGACGCCTGCGCCTCTTCAACCAGCCGGACGATCCCGGCATAGGTGCTGTCCTTCGCCTCGCGCGTGGCCTCCAGATCAAAGGCATCGCCCGCATTGGTCGATCCGCTCATCGCCTCGGCCCCGCGGTCGAGCCGCACCGGCAGGGATTCACCCGTCAGCGCCGATGTGTCGACAAAAGCCGCGGCGGAGGCGATGCGCCCGTCCACCGGCACCACATCGCCCTGACGGATCAGCAGCCGGTCGCCCGGCGCAATGTCGTCCAGCGACACTTCCTCCAGCCCGCCGTTGCGGTGGCGCGTCGCGGTGCGCGGCACGCGGGACAGAAGATCGCGCATCTCGCGCCGCGCGCGGCCCTCGGCGAAGCTTTCGAGGAAGGTGCCACCCGAGTACATGACGGCGACGACCGCCGCCGCCAGCGTCTCGCCAAAGGTCAGCGCCGCCGACATCGACAGGGCGGCGACGATGTCGAGCCCGACCTCGCCCCGCGCCAGGC
>CALEZJ010000324.1 GCA_937927885.1 uncultured Paracoccaceae bacterium
GCGTCTTTGTCAACGACACCTTTGTCGGCGAGGGCCGGCTGGAGAATTTCACCAGCCCCGGCGCGGTGGATTTCCCGCTGGGGTCGGCCACGCTGCTGACCGGGCAGAACGACGTGCGCATCGAACTGGTGCAGTTTCACCGCATCTATTGCGGCCCCGAGGCCTCGTTCGCGCTGTGGTCCGATATCGACCTTGCCCAATCGGGCGCGGTCCTGACAACGGTCGAGGGGGTGTCTGGCACCGATGGATTCCTGATGGGGCTGGCCGGGGCCGCCGCGATCGGCACCGGAATCGAGATCCGCGGTGCCGAGGGGTTGGGGGATTACCGCGACGAGTGGGTTTCGCAGATAACCCAGCGCATCAGCGCGGCGCTGGGCGGCGATCCGATCCCGTTCCGGTTTACCGAATACTGGAGCGTTCAGGGCGCCGCGCGCTCGGCCTCGCGGGTCACGTTCCTGCCGTCTTCGGTCAACCGGCTGAGCTTTCGGACCGCAGGCGACGGGGCGCAGGTGATGCTGGTCGAATTCGTCCCCGGCGAGCGGCCGCATTCCCTGCCGGATTTCGAGACCCTGCTGCCGCGCGTCGCGGCACGCGCCCAGCCGACGCTGATCGCGACGCAGGAACCCGTGGCCTTTGCCGATTTCGGCTTTGAGACCACCGAGGTCTATGACCGCTATGCGCTGATCCAGCAGCGTTTCCGGCTGCCCGACGACTATATCGTTCTGACCAATGACAAGGCCGAGATCAGGCTGGATTACATCTATGTGCCCGACCTGCCCGAAGGGGCGATGCTGCTGGTGCATGTCAACAACACCAACATCCGCCTTTTGCCGCTGCGTGGCGAGGGTGGCCAGTTGATCGAACAATTCCCGGTCCGCTTCGAGGCTCGCCACCTGCGGGCCGGCATCAACACGCTGGGGTTCGAGGTGATGGTGCCCGGCAATCCCGCCGACATGCCCTGCCCGACGGTCGAGGCCCCGGTGCTGGCGATCGGGCAGAGCTCGACCATCCGGGTGCCTTACAGCCCCTCGATGTACCTGCCTGACATGCATATCGCCTTTGCCGGGCTGACCCCGCTGAGCGTGACGGTCAACGAGCTTTCGGGCCGTGCCTTTGACGAGAACGATGTTGTCACTCTGCGCGCGGCGCTCAGCGGCGGCGAGCGCAGCGATGCAGCGACGCTGGGCGCGCGGCTGCATCTGTTGGCGCTGGACGATCTGGGGTCGATTCCGACCGGCGGCTATCAGATCAGCCGCCGCGCGGTCGAGGCCGCGATGCTGGACGAACAGCAGATCGCCGTGATCACCGGGACCGAGGCACCGGTTCACAGCCTGCTGCGCCTGCAGGAGCGCGGCGATTCGCCCGCTGCGCTGGCGCGGGGCTGGGACTGGTTGAAGGGCGGCTTTGCCACGGCGCTGCAATGGTTGCAGCCGCGCTCGGGGACATTGCTGGAGGTCTGGCTGGCCGAACAGGATGCCCAGGCGGTCCTCCTGCAGCTCGATCCGGCGCGGCCCACGCATCTGTGGCTGTTGCGCGCCCCGGGCAGCGACATGAGCGCCATCGCCTCGGCCATCGTGGCGGCGCGCACCACCGCCGAGGGGCCGCGCGGCCAGGTCGCGGTGCTGGACCGCGAGGGCCGCTGGCACAGCTGGACCGCGCCCGATCGCCAGCCGGTGCTGCTGGAACCGGTCACCCTGGGCAATGTCCGCCATGTTCTGGGCAACTTCGTTTCGGCCATGCCGGTGCGATATGTCTTCGGACTTTTCTTCCTGGCTCTCGTCTCGGCTTTGTTCGCGTTGAGGCTTGTCATTTCCACGCGGGAGCATCGCGCATGAACCGTCGAAATTTCCTGAAGATCCTCGGCAGCGCTCCGGTGCTGGCCGCCGCGGGGGCGGGCGGGGCGGGGGCGCAGGCGCTGCTGACCACCTCTGACCTTTCGCAAAACGCCCGCCCGGTCTGGGAGGCCTGGAAGACCGCCTATCTTCGCCCCGAGGGCCGGGTCGTCGATGGACTGCAGCGCAGTTCCAGCCATTCCGAAGGGCAGGGATACGGCGCCGTTCTGGCCACCGAATTCGGCGACGAGGCGGCGCTGCGGCGCATTCTGGACTGGAGCGAGACCAATCTGGCCATCCGCGGCGACGGGCTCCTGGCCTGGCGCTATCTGCCGGGCGAAATGAACCCGGTGCCCGACCTCAACAATGCCTCGGATGGCGATCTGTTCTATGCTTGGGCGCTGGTGCGGGCGGCGGCGCGGTTCAATGACCGGCGCTATCTGTCACGGGCCCAGACCAGCGCGCAGGCTCTGGCGGCGCAGTGCCTGGTTCCCAACCGGGCGAACACGGCCGAACTGATCCTGGTGCCGGGCGCGCAGGGCTTTGTCCACGCCGACCGCGTGGTGTTCAATCCCAGCTATGTGATGCCGCGCGCGATGCGCGAGGTCGCCGCCGCGACAGGTGTTGTCGAACTGGCGCAGGCCGCGGGCCACGCCGAGGGACTGCTGCACCGGCTGGCCGAAGCCGGTCCGGTGCCCGACTGGGTGCAGGTCAGCGAAAGCGGCATGACCCAGGCCGAGGGGTTCTCGACCGCCGCGGGCTACGAGGCGATGCGCGTGCCGCTCTATCTGGTCTGGTCGGGAATGAACCGCCACCCGGCGGTGACCCAGATGATGCGGGTCTACGACCGCACCGTGCAGCCGGGCATGCCGGTTCCAACCCGGATCGACCCGACGACCGGCAGCGTGCTCGAGGCCTCGAACGACGCGGGCTACCGTGCGCTGGCGGCCCTGGTCAGCTGCGCGGGCGCGGTGGGGCAGGTCGGCTCCGACATGCCGCCCTTCGATCCGAACCAACCCTATTACCCGGCGACGCTGCAGATGTTTGCGATGCTCGCCGCCAATCAGGTGAGCCCCGAATGCGTGCCGATCTGAACGCCCCCCGCCTGAAACGCCTGTCCCTGCTGGGCGCGGCCTGTGCCCTGGCGCTGACGCTTGCCTCGGCCCCTGCGGCCTATGCCCAGGCCCCGGGACCCGAGGACCTGCGCGCGCTGATCTATTACCTCGACCACGACGACCAGCGCGCGGTTCAGGCCGAGATGCGCCGCCTGCGGGCGCAGTTCCCGCGCTGGACACCGCCGGGTGACGTGACCGATCTGCGCGCCATGGCCACCACGACCGGGGGATCGGTCGATGTGCAGCCGATCTGGGCGCGGATCGAGCGCAACGATTACATCGGCGCCCGCGCGTTGATCGACGAGGCGCGCGCGCGCGTGCCGGGTTGGGCGCCCGATGCCGAAATGCTGCGCGTGCTGGAGAGCAACGAATCACAGGCGGCCTTCGACGAGGCCTATGCCCGGCGGGACGCCAATGCGGCGCTGGCGGCGGTGCGGCGGACGCCCGCCCTCTTGCGCTGCGACCGCATCAACAACGCCTGGCGGATGGCCGAGCTTTACCAGGCGGCCGGGCAGACCCCGAACGCCGTGACCACCTACCGCGGCGTGGTGCAATCCTGCACCCGCCTTTCGGACGTCGTGCCGACGCTGGAAAAGGCCAATGATATTGCGACACTGGACGAACTGACCCAGCTTTTCGACGTGGCCCGTACCGCGGCGCCGTCGAACCGTGCCAGCCTTGATGAACTCGAGGCGCGGCTGCGCGCCGGGCGGGGGCAAGCCGCACGACCGGTCACCACGGCCGCTGCCGCTGGCGCGCCTGCCGTCCGCGCTCCGGCCCCCGCGGCCGCTCCGCCC
>CALEZJ010000325.1 GCA_937927885.1 uncultured Paracoccaceae bacterium
GGGCGGGTGGCTTTGGCCGGTTCATCGCCGACTGGCCGGGCACCGATTACGCGGGCCTGCTGCAATGGCTGGCGAGCGAGGGCGCACGTCTGGGTGGCACGACGGGGGGCTGGGTGCTGCGCCAGATGGGGCGCGACGGCTATATCCTGTCGCAGGATGTGGTGGCGCGGCTGGTGGCCGAAGGGGTGGTGGACAAGGCGCCGGGATCGAAAAAGGGCTGGGCCGCCGTGCAGGCGGCGTTCAACCGGTGGCAGGCGGAAAGCGGATTGCCCCTGACCACGATCAGCCGGGTTCTGGCGCAGAGCATCGACGCGGAGGAGGCGCAGTGATCGAACATCTGGACACCAAACAGGGCCGCAGCCTGGCCTTTGAACAGACGCCCGGCGCGGGGCCGGGGGTGATGTTCCTTGGCGGGTTCAAGTCGGACATGAGCGGCACCAAGGCGCAATTCCTCAGCGACTGGGCCTATGAGCAGGGCCGCGCCTTTCTGCGGTTCGACTATTCCGGGCACGGGCAATCCTCGGGCGACTTCCTCGATGGCGCGATCGGCGACTGGTATCAGGACGCGCTGGCGGTGCTGGACGGGCTGACCGAGGGACCGCAGGTGCTGGTCGGCTCCAGCATGGGGGGCTGGATCGCGCTGCTCTTGGCGCGCGCGCGGCCTGAACGGGTGGCGGCGCTGGTCGGCATCGCCGCCGCGCCCGATTTCACCGAGGATTCGATGTGGGAGGGTTTCGACGAGACCCAGCGCGCCGATCTGGCCGGGCAGGGCTTTGTCGACCTGCCGTCCGATTATTCCGACGAGCCCTACCGCATCACCCGCCGCCTGATCGAGGACGGGCGCCGCCATCTGGTGCTGCGCGCGCCGCTGCGCCTGCCGTTTCCCGTGCGGCTGCTGCAAGGCACCGAGGACACCGATGTGCCGCTGGCCGTCGCGCTGCGCCTGATGGAGCACGCCGACAGCCCCGATCTGCGCCTGACGCTGGTCAAGGGCGCCGACCATCGGTTTTCCGAGCCCGAGAACCTCGCCCTGCTGGCGCAAACCCTTGAAGCGTTGGGGGTCTGACCCATGCGCCCCCTGACCATCGCCGCGATTGTCGTGCTGGACCTGTTTCTGGTGGCCACCGCGCTGTGGTATTTCGCCCCGCGCGAGACCTGGCCCCCGAATGCGCCGGTCGTCACGCCGGGCGATGACCTGGACCTGTGGCTGGCCGGGCGCGAGGGGGTGTTTGACGACATCACGCCGGGCGCGGAAAAGCGCATCCTCTGGGCCGGTGAGCCCGGGGCACGAACGCCGCTGGCGCTGGTCTATCTGCATGGCTTTTCCGCGACGCGCGCCGAAATCGCCCCGGTGCCCGAGGCCCTTGCCGCCACCCTTGGCGCGAACCTCTACGAGACCCGGCTTGCGGGCCACGGCCGCCCCGGCGAGGCGCTGGGCGCGGTCAGCGTCGAGGATTGGCGCACCGATCTGGCCGAGGCCATGGCCATCGCCCGGCGCCTGGGCGAGCGCGTGGTGCTGATCGGCACCTCGACCGGGGGCAGCTTGGCCGTTCTGGCGGCGCTCGATCCCCAGTATGCGCCGGACCTCGCCGGGCTGATCCTGGTCTCGCCGAATTTCGAGGTCGCCTCGTCGCAGGCCTTCATCCTGGACCTGCCCTTTGCGCGCCAATGGGCGCCGCCGCTGATGGGCCGCACCCGCAGCTGGGAGCCCGCGAACGAAGGTCAGGCGCGGTTCTGGACGCATTCCTATCCGACCACGGCCCTCTTTCCCATGCGCGCCCTGCAAACCGCCGCCCGCGACGCCGACCATGCGCGGGCGCGCGTTCCGGCGCTGGTGTTCTATGCCGAGGGCGACAGCGTGGTGCGCCCTGCGGCCACGCTAAGCGCCATGGCCCGCTGGGGCGCGCCGGTGGCGCTGCATGTGGTGACCAATGCCGAGGATGCCAGCCAGCATGTCATCGCCGGGGACATCCTGTCGCCCTCGGCCAATGCCGAGGTGATCGCCATCGCGCGCGACTGGCTGGCCGCGCTGTGACTTGACGGCAGCGCCCCGCCTGACGCATGACGGGGCCAGCGGTCCCGTAGCTCAGCTGGATAGAGCAGCTGCCTTCTAAGCAGCGGGTCAGGGGTTCGAGTCCTCTCGGGATCGCCAGTTGTCTGTGGTTTTGCCGGTCTGCGTCTCAGGGGCGGCCAAAGACCGACCAGGCCAGCGCGACCCGCTGCGCGGCGGTCAGCAGGCACAGGACGGCAAAGGTCCAGGCCAGCGGCACGAATCCTGCGGGCCAGAGGCAGAGCAGGACGAAGAAGGCGATCGTTTCCGTACCTTCCAGCAGGCCGACCGAATGATACCAGGCCTTTGGCCCGTTGGGCGCGCCGGTCAGCCCGCGTTTGGCGGCGAGGATGGCAAAGCCCAGAAAGGTCGCCGCGTTGACATAGAAGGCGGCCAGCAGCGCCGCCCCCGCCACCCCGTGCGCCGCCGGATCGCGCAGCACGAAGGCCAGCGGAATCGCGGCGTAAAAGACGAAATCCGCGACGATGTCGAGCAATCCGCCAAGATCGCGCGGCGGATTGGCCCCGGCCCCCGCTCGGGCCACCGCCCCGTCCAGCCCGTCCGCCAGCCGCGAGGCCAGGAGCAGCGCCAGCGCGGCCCAGAACCAGCCGGCAACGATGGCCGCGCCGGTCGCCAGCGCCAGCCCCAGCCCCGCCAGCGTCACCGCATCCGCGCCAATCCCGGCGCGCGCGAGACGCCACCCCAGCCGGTTCAGCGCGGGGTCGATCAGCAATCTTATGGGGCGATCCAGCATGCGGCACCTGTCTCGGCGCCGACCTGTGGCGCCCGTCCCCCGTTATACGGACACCTCCGTTATACGAACGCAGTGGCCCGCCTGTTACCCGGCCAGCGCGCGCAGCGCGACCCCCTCGCCCGAGAGCAGTTCCAGCGCGCCATCGGGGGCGATCCGCCAGCCGGTCAGCGTCGGCAGGGTGGCCAGCATCCGCGCCTCGACCTCGGCCGGGCGGCCCTGGCACAGCATGCGCGTCAGCGCAACGGGCCCCAGCGAGAACCCCGCATCCAGCGCATAGCGGGCCGAGAACCGGTTGCATCCCGCGCTGCCGCTGATCTGCCCGTCGGCGAGGGTAAAGACGACGTTGTCCCCGGGGTCGATGCCCAGATCGCCCAGCGCCACGACCCGCCATTCCCCGTCCGGGGAATTGACCTGACCCGTCACCGGACCCTGTGCCATGCCGACCAAAAGCAGGATCAGACCGAACAGCGCCCCCACGCGTCAGGCCCGTTCCGAGTATTCAAAGGTCTCGGTGTGGACGATGATGTCCTCGTCCGGGCCGACGAAGGGCGGCACCATCACGCGCAGGCCATTGTCCAGAATGGCCGGCTTGAAGCTGTTGGCCGCTGTCTGGCCGCGCTGCACCGGTTCGGTTTCCACGATGCGGCACCGCACCTTGGGCGGCAGGGCGACGTTCAGCGCCTCCTCGCCGAAATATTCGATCGTCACCTGCATCCCGTCCTGCAGGAAGGGGCGGCGATCCCCCAGAAGATCGGCGGGCAATTCGATCTGCTCGAAGGTTTCGCTGTCCATGAAGGTCAGCATGCCATCGGATTCGTAAAGAAACTGTTGATCCTTGCGCTCCAGCTTGACCTCGTCGACCTTGTCCTCGGAGCGGAAGCGCTCGTTCAGCTTTCGTCCGTCGCGCAGGTTCTTCAGTTCGACCTGCGCAAAGGCGCCGCCCTTGCCGGGCTTGACGTGGTTGACCTTGACCGCGGCCCAGAGGCCACCGTCGTGCTCCAGGATGGCGCCGGGGCGGATTTCGTTGCCGTTGATCTTGGCCATGGAAAAAACTCGTATGAGCAGGTTGAGATTGACTTGCCTCCGCCTATATCCACCGGGGTATGTCCATGCAAGCTGCGCCTTGGGCGCGCATGTCCGAAGGGTCGGCCCCGGCCCCCGTGCCATGTCAAATTTGCATGACAGACATGCATTAGATCGGTAGCGAATCGCTTACTTAACCCGCTAAAGAGGCGAACGCCCGAAAAGGCAAGAGCAAGAACAAGGACGGTAACATGTTCGACTCCGTGGATGGCACGGCCTATAACCACGAGCAGGGCCAGCGCGCGCGCAAGCTGTTCGCGGCTGTGGTATTGGCGGCGCTGGACGATGCCATCGCCGATGACAAGAAATATGGCAACGGCCCCGAGCAGATCGCCCGCTGGGCGCGTTCGCGCGATGGCCGCGAGGTGCTGAGCTGCGCCGGGATCGACCCGAACGAGCGCGTGGTGAATGGCCTGATGCAATTCGTCGCCGCCGGGGTTCGCACCTCGGTCGCGCTGTCGCGCGAGGAAAGCGAGCGCCGCATGGCTGCGCACGCCGAAGCCGCCTGACACCGACAAGCGCATGTCGTGTTTCGACCCCGCGCCCGATCCGGCGCGGGGTTTTGCGTCATGGCAAGCCATCGTAGGCGCGGCACGGGATTGCCCGGGGCCTGCGCCCCTACGGCGCGCCGATACCGGCCTCCGTCCCCTGACCGGTGCGCTCCAGCCAGTCGCGCAGGTGCCGCCCGGTTTCCTCGGGGTGGCTGATCGGCAGCATGTGCCCTGCCCCCTCGATCACCACCACCTCGGCATGCGGCAGGCGTGCGGCCAGCGCCCGGACGGTGGCGCGGAAGATCGGCGTCGTCTCGCTGCCCAGCATCAAGAGGACGGGTGCCGTGAAGCTTTCCAGCCCACCCGGCCGCGCCATCCCGCCACTGTCGCCAAAGAGCCCCTGCACCGTCGCCAGGGCCAGCCGCATCTGCTGGGCCATCTGCGCCTGCGCTGCGGGGGGGAGGCTGTCGAATTCGGGCGAACCGGGGTTCAGCGCCAGGAACTGGCGGGCGGCCTCGACCAGCCCGCCCTGCTCGATCACCCGGTGCAGGGCAAATTCCACCGGCGCATAGGCGGCGAATTCGGGCTCGTCCCGTGCGACGCAAAAGGCGACGGGCTCGATCAGGACCATCCCGGTGACCGTCTCCGGATGGTGCAGGGCATGGCGCAGGACCGAGGCCCCGCCAAAGGAATGGCCGATCATCAGCGAGGGACGCCGGACCAGATCGCCCACCACCCCGGCCACGAGGGCGTGGAAGTCGCCCGGGTCGGCGGGCATCGGGCTTTGGCCATGGCCCGGCATGTCGAAGGCCAGCGCATCCAAAGGCACGCCCATGGCCGCCAGCATCCGCCCCCAGGTCCCGCCATGGCCCAGAAAGCAATGCGCGAGCAACGCAGGCAGCCCCTGCGGATCGCCCAGCCGACGGGTTTTGACCATGTCGCGCAGGTCCTTCAAAGCTTGCCTGCCAGGAACAGGTCCAGATCCTCGACGCGGTCCTGACCCCAGAACCGTTCATCCCCGACGATGAAGAAGGGCACGCCGAACACCCCGGCCAGCACCCCCTCTTCGAGGTTGCGCGCATAGGTGTCCGCGCCCAGGAGCATCCCCGACATCGCCAGCGAGGCCTTGAACCCGGCGCGCGTCAGGCAGTCGACGATCACCTCGTCATCGGCGACGTTCCTCTCCTCGGCCCAGCAGGCGGCGCAGAGCGACTGCACCAGAGCGTGCAGATCCCCCCCGCCCGCCTGTTGCGCGGCGATGATCGCATAGGCGGCGGGGGCCGGATTGGCCGGAAAATAGGCCGGGCGCAGGGTCAGCGGCATGCCCGCCTTGATCGCCTGGCGGCGCAGGTCCTGCAAACGGTAGGCCTGCCGGGACTCGTGGCGCTGGGCCAGCGGCAACCCGCCGGTGCGCGCGAACAGCGCCACCGGATCGACCGGGCGATAGCGCAGGCTGGCCCCGTGGCGCGCCGCCACCGCAACCAGTCGCGGCAGGGCCAGATAGGTCCAGGGTGAAATCACGCTGATGTAGGTGTCGATCTGTCGCATTCGGCGCGTCCCCTTGGCACGGGCGGGTTTCAAAGACCCTAGCCCGGTGGTAAGCGGTGTCAACCGCCCGAATCCCCCCAGAGAGAGGTCGAGATGCCCGCCATGACCGAACCCAAACTGATTGCCGGCAACGCCAACCGGCCCCTCGCCAAGGCCATCGCCCGGCGCATGTCGCTGCACCGCGGCATGTCGGTCAATCTGGTCGACGCAAGGGTCGAGCGGTTCAACGACCAGGAAATCTTTGTCGAGGTCTTCGAGAATGTCCGGGGCGAGGACATGTACATCCTGCAATCCACCTCGCGCCCCGCGAACGACAACCTGATGGAATTGCTGATCATTGCCGACGCGCTCAAACGCTCGTCGGCGGCGCGCATCACCGCGGTGATCCCCTATTTCGGCTATGCCCGCCAGGACCGCCGCGCCAAGGCCCGCACGCCGATCTCGGCCAAGCTGGTGGCGAACCTGATCACCCGCGCCGGAGTCGACCGCATCCTGACGCTGGACCTGCACGCGACGCAGATCCAGGGCTTTTTCGACATCCCGGTGGACAACCTCTATGCCGCGCCGGTCTTTGCCATGGACGCGCTGCACCATTTCCGCGACCGGCTCGATGATCTGATGGTCGTCTCGCCCGACGTCGGCGGCGTGGCGCGCGCGCGCGAACTGGCCAAGCGGATCAACGCGCCGCTGTCGATCGTCGACAAGCGCCGCGAGAAGGCGGGCGAGGTCGCGGAAATGACGGTGATCGGCGATGTGCGCGGCAAGGCCTGCATCATCGTCGACGACATCTGCGACACCGCTGGCACCCTGTGCAAGGCCGCCGAAGTGCTGATGGAAGCAGGTGCCACCGAGGTGCACAGCTATATCACCCATGGCGTGCTGTCGGGCCCCGCCGTCGAGCGCATCAAGGGTTCGGTGATGAAATCGCTGGTCATCACCGATTCCATCGAGCCGACCGAGGCCGTCAGGGCGACGTCGAACATCCGCATCGTCCCCACGGCGCCGATGTTCGCGCAGGCGATCCTGAACACCTGGAACGGCACCTCGGTCTCGTCGCTTTTCGACATGGACACGCTGATGCCGATCTACGAAGGCTTCTACCCGCGCGCCTGAGGCCGCTGCGGGGGTCAGAATCGCACCCGCCGTTCTGACCGGCCAGCCCCGGGGCGCTCCCCCGGGATATTTGCCAGACAGAGGAAAGACCGGAAGGCCGCGCCCCTTCATCTGTCCTCAAATATCCTCAGGGGGTGAATTTCGCGCAGCGAAAGAGGGGGCAGAATGCCCCCTGCCTTGCGCGGTGGGGGACGCGCCGCGCCCTGTCCGGACCTGCGGCGTCTCGCCATGCAAAAGGCCCCGCCGGGGCGGGGCCTTGACGGGTTTCCGGCGAAGCGGTGTCAGCCGTTCGGCACCTGGGCCGTCAGGCCCAGCTGACTGCCCATGGCGACCATGTCGGCCACAAGCTTGCCCGCCTCGTCGCTGGCCGCAGCCTTTGACGCGCGGTGCGCCTCGGCCACCCAGCCGTCCAGCAGGGCCTGCGTCACGTCGGACTTGGCCACCGAGCGTTCGGCCAGCACCGACACGCCTTCGGGCGAGATTTCGGCAAAGCCGCCGGTCACCGCGTATTCGCTGACCGAACCGCCCACCACCACCTTCAGGACGCCGGGGCGCAGGGTGGTGATGGTCGGCGTGTGCCCGGGCATCGCGGTCAGGTCGCCCTCGGCGCCGGGGATCTGCACCTCGCTGGCCTGAGCGGACAGCAATTTCCGCTCAGGGGACACGAGATCGAACTGCATCGTATCGGCCATCAGGGCCTCCCGTTGTCAGATCAGGCGGCGGCCGCGAGGCGCTGGGCCTTGGCCTTGACCTCTTCGATGTCGCCCACCATCAGGAAGGCGGCTTCCGGCAGGTGATCGTATTCACCGGCCACGACGGCCTTGAACGAGGCGATGGTTTTCTCCAGCGGGACCTGTACGCCGTCCGAACCGGTGAAGACTTTCGCCACGTCGAAGGGCTGGCTGAGGAAACGCTCGACCTTGCGGGCGCGGGCGACGACGATCTTGTCCTCTTCCGACAGTTCGTCCATCCCCAGAATGGCGATGATGTCCTGCAGCGACTTGTAGCGCTGGAGCACCTTCTGCACGTCCGTCGCGACCTTGTAATGCTCTTCGCCGATGATCAGCGGGTCGAGCAGGCGCGAGGTGGAGCCCAGCGGGTCCACGGCCGGATAGATTCCCTTTTCCGAGATGCCACGGTCCAGAACGGTCGTCGCATCGAGGTGCGCGAACGAGGTGGCGGGCGCCGGGTCGGTCAGGTCGTCGGCGGGAACGTAGATGGCCTGCACCGAGGTGATCGAGCCGTTCTTCGTGGAGGTGATGCGTTCCTGCATCGCGCCCATGTCGGTGGCCAGCGTCGGCTGGTAACCCACGGCCGAAGGAATGCGGCCCAGGAGCGCCGACACTTCGGAACCCGCCTGCGTGAAGCGGAAGATGTTGTCGACGAAGAACAGCACGTCGGCGCCGGTTTCGTCGCGGAACTGCTCGGCCAGGGTCAGACCCGACAGGGCGATCCGCATCCGGGCTCCCGGAGGCTCGTTCATCTGGCCGTAAACCAGCGCGATCTTCGAGTTTTCCATGTTCTCGAGGTCGATAACGCCCGACTCGATCATTTCATGGTAAAGGTCGTTCCCCTCGCGGGTCCGTTCGCCCACACCGGCGAACACCGACACGCCCGAGTGCACCTTGGCGATGTTGTTGATCAGTTCCATGATGAGAACCGTCTTGCCCACGCCGGCGCCGCCAAAGAGACCGATCTTGCCGCCCTTGGTATAGGGGGCCAGAAGGTCGATCACCTTGATGCCGGTGACGAGGATCTGGCTTTCCGTCGCCTGCGCCGAGAATTCCGGGGCGGGCTGGTGGATGGCGCGGGTGGCGGTGGCGTTGACCGGGCCGCGTTCGTCCACGGGCTCGCCGATGACGTTCAGGATGCGGCCCAGCGTGGCGGTGCCCACGGGCACCGAGATCGGCGCGCCGGTGTCGCTCACGGCCTCACCGCGCACGAGGCCCTCGGTCGCGTCCATCGCCACGGCGCGAACGGTGTTCTCGCCGAGGTGCTGGGCGACTTCCAGAACCAGCCGCTTGCCGTTGTTGTTGGTCTCCAGCGCGTTCAGAATCGCGGGCAGCGCGCCTTCGAACTGCACGTCGACGACGGCGCCGATGACCTGCGTCACCTTGCCGGTAGCCTTCGCTTTTGCCATGTTCCTGTCTCCGGTTCGTCAGAGCGCTTCCGCGCCCGAGATGATTTCGATAAGCTCTTTGGTGATCGCAGCCTGACGCGAGCGGTTGTAGATCGTCGTGTATTTCGTGATCATGTCGCCTGCGTTGCGCGTCGCGTTATCCATCGCGGACATGCGCGCGCCTTGCTCCGATGCGCCGTTTTCCAAGAGGGCGGTGAAGATCTGCGTGGCCACCGAACGGGGCAGCAGGTCGGCCAGGATCGCCTCTTCGGACGGTTCGTAATCGTAGACCGCGCTGGTCTCGACGGCGGCGCCGGCCTTGGCCGGGATCACCTGCTGCGCGGTCGGGATCTGGCTGATCACCGACTGGAAGCGGTTGAAGAACAGCGTCGCCACGTCGAACTCGCCGCCCTCGAAGCGGGCCAGAACCTCGCTTGCGATGGCGCGGGCGTTGTCGTAGCCGATGCGCTTCACTTCGCTCAGGTCGATATGGCCGACAAGATGGGCGCTGAGATCGCGCTTCAACTGCTCGCGGCCCTTCTTGCCGACGGTCAGGATCTTGACCGTCTTGCCATTGGCCAGGAGTTCGTTGGCCCTGGCGCGCGCCAGCTTGACGATGGACGAGTTGAACCCGCCACACAGGCCACGTTCGGCGGTCATGACGACCAGAAGGTGCACCTTGTCGTTGCCGGTTCCGGCCAGAAGGCGCGGTGCGCTGTCCGACCCGGCGACCGAGGCCGCCAGACCGGTGACCACGGCCTCCATCCGCGCGGCATAGGGCCGCCCGGCTTCGGCCGCATCCTGGCCACGGCGCAGTTTTGCCGCCGCAACCATCTGCATGGCCTTCGTGATCTTGCGAGTGTTCTTGACACTCGTGATCCGGTTTTTCAGATCCTTGAGGCTAGGCATCTAACGATCCTCTCCCCGCCCTCAGGCGAAATCTTTGGCGTATTCGTTCAGGCACGCCTTGATCTTGTCGGCCAGCTCGCCCTTCACCGCGCGGTCATTCGTGGTGATGTCGGCCAGAAGCGCCGCATGCTTGCCACGCAGATGCGCCAAGAGGCCCTTTTCGAACCGGCCCACGTCCTTGACCGCGATGCCATCCAGATAGCCGTTGGTGCCGGCATAGATGATGACGACGATCTCGGCGTTGGTCAGCGGCGAATATTGCGCCTGCTTCATCAGTTCGGTCAGGCGCGCGCCACGGTTCAGCAGTTTCTGCGTCGCCGCGTCGAGGTCCGAGCCGAACTGCGCGAAGGCCGCCATTTCGCGGTACTGCGCCAGTTCCAGTTTCACCGGGCCAGCCACCGATTTCATCGCCTTGGTCTGGGCCGAGGACCCCACGCGCGACACCGAAAGACCGGTGTTCACGGCCGGGCGGATGCCCTGATAGAAGAGCTCGGTCTCGAGGAAGATCTGGCCGTCGGTGATCGAGATCACGTTGGTCGGGATGAAGGCCGACACGTCGCCGCCCTGGGTTTCGATGACCGGCAGCGCGGTCAGCGAACCGGCGCCGAAATCCGAGTTCAGCTTGGCCGAACGTTCCAGGAGGCGCGAGTGCAGATAGAACACGTCGCCCGGATAGGCCTCGCGTCCCGGGGGACGGCGCAGCAGGAGCGACATCTGGCGGTAAGCGACGGCCTGCTTCGAGAGGTCATCATAGATGATCAGCGCATGGCGGCCGTTGTCGCGGAAGAATTCCGCCATCGCGGTCGCGGCATAGGGCGCGAGGAATTGCAGC
>CALEZJ010000326.1 GCA_937927885.1 uncultured Paracoccaceae bacterium
TGGGGCGCGATGCCGAACTGGCGACGTTGATCAGCGCGCTGGACGCGGCGCGGGCCGACGGGATGCCGGTGCGTGGCTATGTCAGTTGCGTGACGGATTGTCCCTTTGACGGGCCGACACCCCCCGGAGCGGTGGCGGCGCTGGTCGAGCGCCTGCTGGCGCTGGGGTGCTATGAGGTCAGTCTGGGCGACACGCTGGGCCGGGCCCTGCCCGAGACGCTGGAGCCGATGCTGCGCGCGGTGCTGGGTGTTGCCCCGGCGGCGCGGCTGGCCGGGCATTACCACGACACCGGCGGGCGGGCCTGCGACAATATCGAGCTGTCCCTGGGCATGGGACTGCGGGTGTTCGACGCCGCCGTCGGGGGGCTGGGCGGCTGCCCCTATGCGCCGGGCGCGCAGGGCAATGTGGCGACCGAGGCGGCAATGGCGCGCATCGAGGCGCTGGGCTATGCGACCGGGCTGGACCGCGCGGTGATTGCAGAGGCGGCGGCGATGGCACGGGACATGAGGAGCGGGGCATGAGCTATGAGACCTTGGGGCTGGCCGTCGACGCGCGCGGGGTCGCCACGCTGACGCTGAACCGGCCGGACAAGCACAACGCCATGAATGCGGCGATGATCGACGAGTTGTCGGCGGCGGCGGCGCGGCTGGGGGCGGACCCTGCCGTGCGGGTGGTGGTGCTGGCCGGCGCGGGCGAGAGTTTCTGCGCCGGGGGCGATCTGGGCTGGATGCAGGCGCAGATGGCGGCAAGCGCCGCTGAGCGCGCCGAGGGGGCGCGGCGGCTGGCCGGGGCGCTGGGCGCGCTGAACCGGCTGCCGAAGCCGCTGATCGGGCGCATCCAGGGCCCGGCCTATGGCGGCGGGATCGGGTTGATGAGCGTCTGCGACGTGGCGATCGGGGCCGATACCGCGCGCTTTGGCCTGACGGAGACGCGCCTTGGCCTGATCCCCGCCACCATCGGGCCCTATGTGCTGGCGCGGATGGGCGAGGCGATGGCGCGGCGGGTGTTCATGTCGGCGCGACTCTTTGGCGCAGCCGAGGCGGTGACCCTGGGCCTTCTGGCGCGGGCGGTGTCGGCAGAGGCGCTCGACGCCGCGGTCGAGGCCGAATTGCGCCCCTATCTGGCCTGCGCGCCGGGGGCGGTGGCCTCGGCCAAGGCGCTGGCGCTGCGGCTGGGCGGATCGATCGACCCTGCGGATGTCGAGCATTCCATCGCCGAACTGGTCGCGCGCTGGGAAAGCGACGAGGCCGCCGAGGGGATCGCCGCCTTTTTCGCCAAGCGCAAGGCCGGATGGGTGGTCTGAGCGCCGGCCGCCTGTCGGGGCGGGGTGCGGCGGTCCGGGGGCTGCCGGTTCCCTGAGTCGCCGCTTTGCGGGGGGCGCCCGGGTCGCCGATGCCGCAGGGCAGCACGGGGGGCGAAAATTTCTGTGCACAATGGCATACAGAGCGGATTTTCAGGGCTTTGCGCGGCCTTCCGGGTGGCGGCTTTGGTTGACCGCGCGCATGGGGAAGAGTAAACGGAGCGCGAGCCAACTTGAGCAGTGCACCGTCCCGCAAGGCGGCGCGCCAGAGGAGCCACAGGTGGAAGACCTTCTGCGCGACTATCTCCCCATCATCGTCTTTCTGGTCATCGCCGTGGGCCTCGGGCTGGTCCTGATGCTGTCGGCCATGATCATCGCCGTGCGCAACCCCGACGCCGAGAAGGTGTCGACCTATGAATGCGGGTTCAACGCCTTTGATGACGCGCGCATGAAGTTCGACGTGCGCTTTTATCTGGTGTCGATCCTGTTCATCATCTTCGATCTGGAAATCGCGTTCCTTTTCCCCTGGGCCGTGGCCTTTGGCGATCTGAGCATGACGGCCTTCTGGTCGATGATGGTGTTCCTGGGTGTCCTGACCGTCGGTTTCGCCTATGAATGGAAGAAGGGGGCGCTGGAATGGGCGTGATGACAGGGGCGAATACCGCCGGCCCCGACCGTGAGGTCGCCACCGCCGCGCTGAATGCCGAATTGCAGGACAAGGGTTTCCTGCTGACCACGACCGAGGACATCATCAACTGGGCGCGCAACGGGTCGCTGCACTGGATGACATTCGGGCTAGCCTGCTGCGCGGTCGAGATGATGCAGACCTCGATGCCGCGCTATGACCTTGAACGCTTCGGCACCGCGCCGCGCGCCAGCCCGCGGCAGTCTGACCTGATGATCGTCGCCGGCACGCTGACCAACAAGATGGCC
>CALEZJ010000327.1 GCA_937927885.1 uncultured Paracoccaceae bacterium
AATAGGCGCGGGCATGGGCATAGGTCAGCCCCGCCTGCACCAGACCCTCGGTCATCAGCCTGCGCAGATCGTCGGCGGCGCGCGACTGCATGCGGGCGGGGATTTCCTCGGAGAAGAGTTCGATCAGGATATCGGGCATGGGATCACCGGGCGGGAGGGGGTGTGCAGCCTGCGGGCAGGCGCTGGCCGTCGAAATGGGCGGCGCCGCAGGCGTTGACCTGCGGCCAGACATAGGCGCGGCCATCGGGATAAAGGGCAAGGACGCGGTCAAAGCCCCAGGGCGTGTCGGCGGCGATGCGGTGGGTCTGGGCGGTCCCGGCGGCAAGGTCGGCGCCAAGGCGGCCGGCGTCGAAGCAGTCGAACCACGAGGGCGCGTTCAGGGGTTCGGCCTGGACAAGGGGGAGGTCGGGGGCAGGTTCGGCCAGCGTGAAGCAGGCACGATAGCGCAGGGGGGAAGAATCCGAATCGATGCCGCGAAAGTCACGGATGGCGACCATGGCGCCGCCGAGGTCATAGGTCGATTGCGCGGGCAGCGTGCGGTAATAGCCGTAGACCTGCAGGTAATACATCGCCGCCCCGCCAAGGAGGGCGCAAACCAGCGTCAGGATGACAAGGAATCTGCCCATCGTCAGTGCCAGTCCCAGTTGATCGCCGGCCGGGTGCGGGTGGCGGCCAGCGCCTTCAGGGCCCGGGTGCGGGCCGCAAGCGCGGGCAGGACGCGTTCGTGGGTTTCGACAAAGATGCGGTCGATCCGGTCGGCCTCGGGGCGGGTCAGCAAGGCTTCGAGCAACGGCACCTCGGCGCCCTCGATGTCGATCTTCAGCAGTTTCACCGGTGCGTCCAGTTCGCGCAGAAACCGCAGGAAATCGCGCAATTCGACCTCGACCGACTGATCCTCGCGCATGTGGCGCTTGCCCTCGATGATCGACGAGCCGGTGGATCGCTGATCGGGGTTGTTGTCAAAGTCGCGGTGCCGGAACAGCCGGATGCTGCCATCCTGAACCCCGGCGGCGGCGGCGATCACGGTGACGTTCCCCTGCCCGGCAAGGGCCGCGCGCAGGCGCGACAGGGCGTGGGGATCGGGTTCGAAGGCAAACACGCGCGCGCCGGTCGCGGCCATGCGCGACGTGAACAGGCCGAGGTTGGCGCCCAGATCGATGGCGATATCGCCCGGGCGCAGGTCCGCCAGCGCCTGATCGAACTGGTGCATGGCCTGCGCCCGCGCCCGTCGCTTTGCCCCGGTCAGGCGGCGCCAGAGCGAGCGGGCCTCGAGCCGCAGGCGTTCGAGAACCATCATCCGCTTACCGCCCCGCCTGCGGGCGTCTGCACGAAGGCGTCGGCGCAGAGTTTGGCCAAGGCGCGGACGCGCCCGATATAGGCCTGCCGTTCGGTGACCGAGATCACGCCGCGCGCGTCCAGAAGGTTGAACAGGTGGCTGGCCTTGATGCACTGGTCATAGGCCGGGTGCACCATGCGGATGCGCTTGCCGGAATTGGCGTCGGCGGGGTCGAAAGCCAGGAGGCGCTGGCACTCGGCCTCGGATTCGGCAAAGTTGCGCAGCAGTTTGTCGGTATCGGCACCGTCGAAATTGTGGCGCGAATATTCTTCCTCGGTCTGGCGGAAGATGTCGCCGTAGGTCAGCGGGATCGGTGCCGCAGGATCGTTGAACGGCATGTCCATCACATGGTCGATGCCCAGCACATACATGGCGAGGCGTTCGAGCCCATAGGTCAGCTCGCCCGAAACCGGGTGGCAATCATGCCCGCCGACCTGCTGGAAATAGGTGAATTGCGACACTTCCATGCCGTCGCACCAGACCTCCCAGCCCAGACCCCAGGCGCCCAGGGTGGGGGATTCCCAGTCATCCTCGACAAAGCGGATGTCGTGCAGCGCGGGGTCGAGGCCGATGGCGGCCAATGAGCCCAGATACAGCTCTTGCAGGTCGGGCGGCGAGGGTTTGATGATGACCTGATACTGGTAGTAGTGCTGCAACCGGTTCGGGTTCTCGCCATAGCGCCCGTCGGTGGGGCGGCGCGAGGGCTGGACATAGGCGGCCGACCAGGCCTGCGTGCCAAGGCTGCGCAGCGTGGTGGCGGGGTGAAAGGTGCCGGCGCCCACCTCCATGTCATAGGGTTGCAGGATCGCGCACCCTTTTGACGCCCAATAGGATTGCAGTCGCAGGATGATCTCCTGAAAGCTGCGGGGCTGGTGTGGGCTGGCGGACATGGGGACCTCGACTGCGAGCGCTCTGGCGCTTCCATAGGCGGGCCGCCGCGCGTGGTCAACGCCGCGCGCCCGGGCAGGCAGGCCACGGCACGCCAAAAAATGGCGCCTTCTCATGGTCCGGGACCTCACCTAACCGATATTTTATCGGTATAGCGGTCACGACCCTGTTAGGGTCGCGGGAATCATATTTTCAAACTGCGTGGACAGACCGTGATCGATCGTACCGTCAAAGCCGTATTCGCCGCCCTCTTCGTCTTGCTGATGGCCCCGCTGGCCGCGTTGGCGCAGGCCTCGCACTGGGTCCAGATCGAAGCCCACGCCACCCTGCGCACGGCCGAGGATTTCGCCGCCCGCTATGACGCGCGCATCGGCGGCATCGCCGGGTTCCGCATCGCCGGGGGCTGGTATGCGCTGGCGGTCGGGCCCTTTGCCACCCCGGATCAGGCCGAACGGCGGCGCGCCGAATTGATCGGCGCACGCGAGATCCGCGAAGATTCCTATGTGACGGACAATTCGATCTATGGCCAGCAATTCTGGCCGGTCGGTGGTCAGGCGACGATGCCGGCACCGGTTGCCACACCCGAACCGCAACCCCAACCCGAACCCCAGCCGCCGGTGGCCGAGGTCGCCCCCGAGCCGCAGGTCGAGGCCGCGCCGGCCCGCACCGATTATTCCGCCCTGCCCGAGGAGCCCGTCGCCGAGGCCCGTCAGATCGAACAGCGCCTGTCGCGCGCCGAACTGATGGAAATCCAGACCGCCCTGCAA
>CALEZJ010000328.1 GCA_937927885.1 uncultured Paracoccaceae bacterium
CGGCAGCGTCAGATGTGTATAAGAGACAGGGGCATGGCGGCCTTTGTGCTCTTGCCGGTCGCGGGGGATGCGGGATTTCTGACCGGGCTCGGCTTTTCGGGTGCGGGATGGCTGATGCCGGTGATGATCCCGCCGGTGGCGGCGCTCATCGCCTGGGTGGCGACGCGGATGGCGGCCCTCAGGGCGCTGCGGAGGGAAAGCTGATGGCCTATGCGGTTCAATGGTTGCGCTCGCTGGTGTTCACGATCCAGGCCTATGGGATGATGGCGGTGATGGCGCTGGCCTTTCTGCCCTGGGCGCTGGTGGACCGGCGCGGCGCCTTTGCCGCGGTGCGGGTCTGGACCAACTGGGTGCGCTGGACGGCCGGCTGGATGATCGGCCTGAAGTCCGAGATCCGGGGCGAGGTGCCGCAGGGCGAGGTGATGATCGCCGCCAAGCACCAGAGCTTTTTCGACATCATCCTGATCGCCAATGCCCTGCCGCGGCCCAAGTTCATCATGAAGAAACAGCTGATCTGGGCGCCCTTCGTGGGGCTATACGCGCTGAGGATCGGCTGTGTGGCGGTGGATCGGGGCAAGCGGGGCGCGGCGATCAAGGCGATGGTCGACGGCGTGAAATCCGGCGCGACCGAGCCCGGGCAACTGATCATCTTTCCGCAGGGCACCCGCGTGGCGCCGGGCGAGAGCCTGCCCTACAAGGTGGGTGTCGGGGTTCTCTATCAGGAAATGGGCGCGCCGGTGGTGCCGGTGGCCTGCAACGTGGGGGTGTTCTGGCCGCGTCGGCGCCTCTATCGCGCGCCCGGACTGGCGGTGATCGAGTTCCTGCCCGCGATCCAGCCGGGCCTGCCCCTGCGTGACTTCCTGTCCGAGGTCGAACAGGCGGTCGAGTCCCGATCGGACGCCCTGATGACCGAGGCCGGTTTTGCCCCGCGGCGCCTGCCGTGAGCTGGATCGCCACGCTCGAGGATCTCGAATCCCTGTTCGGCCCCCCGCCCGAGGCCGCGCTGGTCAAGGTCACCCGCCGCCTGACCCCGGCCTATCGGCGCTGGATCGAGGCCAGCCGGTTCTGCATCCTGTCCACGGTCGGCCCCGAAGGCACCGACGGCACGCCGCGCGGCGCTGACGGGCCGGTGGTGCAGGTGGCCGATCCCGGCACGCTGCTGATGCCCGACTGGCGCGGCAACAACCGCATCGACAGCCTGCGCAACATCCTGCGCGACGGGCGGGTGTCGCTGGCCTTCCTGGTGCCCGGATCGAACAGCGTGATGCGGGTGAACGGCACGGCGCGGCTGTCGGTCGATCCGGCACTTTGCGCGCGATTCGAGCAGGGCGGCAAGCCGCCGCACCTTGTCATCGTGATTGCTCTGGCCGAGGTCTATGTCCAATGCGCCCGCGCGCTGCTGCGGTCGGGGCTTTGGGGACGCGATGACAGCGCGGGCCTGCCCAGCGTCGGCGACATGATCACCGAGATCACCGACGGCGGCATCGACGGCGCCGCGTATGACCGGGAATGGCCGGGACGCGCGGCGCAAACGATGTGGTGACTCGTGCTGCGGTGATGGGCGCGCGCGTCGCGTCGGCTACAGGATGAGCTGTTTGTGCAGCCGGTCGACGGGCCTTCCGTCGCCAAGGGGCACTGCGCGGCTGACGTCGTAATCCTGGAACCCCATCGCGGCGTAATACCCCAGCCCCGGCACGTTGTCGGCGCGGATCGTGGCGTTCAGCGCGACCAGACCCATCGCGCGGGCCCGTGCGAGCGTCGCGGCGAACAGCGCCCGCCCGGCGCCGGGCACGGGGGGCTCGCGGCGGGTAAAGCTGGACATGTCGCCCCACCCCTCCGGCAGCGCCGGGTTGAGGGTGACCGACTGGAACCCCGCCGGCACGCCGTTTTCCAGCACGACATGGCAGCATTGGACCCGCGCGCCGGTCAGCGCGTGCGGGACCAGGCGTTCGGGCGTGAAGGGGGTTTCATGCGCGGTGGTGCCCCCCGCCGCGATGATGGCGTTCAGCACGTCGCACAGCGGCGCCTCGTCGCCCGGGGCATAGGGGCGCACGGCCAGCGTCATGCCAGTTTCAGGGCGCCGATCCCGGCCACGATCAGCAGGATGCCGCCCACGCGCAGCGGGGTCACCGCCTCGCCAAACCAGACGACGCCCAGGATCGCCACGCCCAGGGCGCCGATCCCGGTCCAGACCGCATAGGCCGTGCCCGCAGGCAATTCGCGCAGGGACTGCGCCAGGAGGAAGAACGAGGCAAAGGCCGCGACGATCGTGACCGCCGTGGGCCAGAACCGCGCGAACCCGTCCGAGGATTTCAGCGCGATGGCCCAGACAATCTCCAGCACCCCCGCCACGGCCAGCAGGGTCCAGGGCCCGAAGGGATGGATCATGCGGCCAGTCCCTTGCGGCCCATTTCGAGGAACTTGCGCCGCCGCGCCGCGACAAGGTCACCCGGCGCCTTGCCGTCGAACTTGGCCAGGGTCGCCTCCAGCGCCTTGCCCACGCTGGCAATCGTCGCGGCGCGGTCGCGCTGCGCGCCGCCGCGCGGTTCGGCGATGATCTGGTCGATCACGCCCAGTTTCAGCAATTCCTGCGCCGTCAGCCGCATGGCCTCGGCGGCCTCGCGCATCTTTTCGCTGTCTTTCCACAGGATCGAGGCGCAGCCTTCGGGGGTGATGACCGAATAGACCGAATGTTCGAGCATCAGGATACGGTCGGCGCTGGCCAGGGCCACGGCCCCGCCCGACCCCCCTTCGCCGATGATGACGCTGACCAGCGGCACGCCCAGCGACAGGCATTTTTCCGTCGAGCGCGCGATGGCCTCGGCCTGCCCGCGCTCTTCGGCGCCCTTGCCGGGATAGGCGCCGGGCGTGTCGACCAGCGACACCACGGGCAGGCCAAAGCGGTGCGCCAGATCCATCAGCCGGATCGCCTTGCGGTATCCTTCGGGCCGCGCCATGCCGAAATTGCGCTCGATCCGCGATTTGGTGTCCGATCCCTTTTCCTGCCCGATCACCACCACCGGCCGGTCGCCCAGCCGCGCAAGGCCGCCCATGATGGCGTGATCCTCGGCAAAGTTGCGATCCCCGGCCAGCGGGGTGAATTCGGTGAACAGCGCGTCGATGTAATCCTTGCAATGCGGGCGGTCCTGATGGCGGGCCACCTGACATTTGCGCCAGGGCGTCAGCGACTTGTAGATCTCGCCCAGCAGTTGGTCCGCCTTGCGGTCCAGCGCCTCGGCTTCCTTCTCGACATCCATTTCCGGCGTGGCGCGGGCCATGGCGCGCAACTCGGCCGCCTTGCCTTCGATCTCGGCCAGCGGTTTTTCGAAATCCAGATAATTCATCGATGCCACCTCAGGGAACGCGCCCTATATGCCCATCCTCGGCCCGCGTTGCAACCGCGTGTCTCAGCCCCCGACCCGCAGCACGATCTTGCCGATGTGCTGACCGGCCTCCAGATGCGCATGGGCCGCCGCCGCCTCGGCCAGCGGGAATTCGGCGTCGATCACGGGGGCGATGCGGCCCGCGGCCAGCAGGGGCCAGACCTCGGCCTCCAGCGACGCGGCGATGCTTGCCTTGGCGGCGAGGGATTGCGGGCGCAGCGTGCTGCCGGTGATCGTCAGGCGCCGGGTCATCAGGGGCGCAAAGTTCACCTCGACCCTGGGGCCTTGCAGGAACGCGATCTGCACCAGGCGCCCGTCCTCGGCCAGGGCGCGCAGGTTGCGCGGCAGATATTCGCCGCCCACCATGTCCAGGATCAGATCCGCCCCGCCTTCGGCCTGAACCTCGGCGACGAAATCCTGCGTGCGGTGGTTGATGGCCCGTTCGGCCCCCAGCGCCAGACAGGCCGCGCATTTGGCGTCCGACCCCGCCGTGGCAAACACCCGCGCCCCGCGCGCCGCCGCCAGTTGAATCGCCGTGGTGCCGATCCCCGAGGTGCCGCCGTGCACCAGAAACCGCTCACCGGCGCGCAAGGCCCCGCGGTCGAAGACATTGGTCCAGACGGTAAAGAACGTCTCGGGCAGGCAGGCCGCCTCGCGCAGGCCCATGCCTGCCGGAACGGGCAGGGCGTGCGCGGCGGGGCAGGCGACGTATTCGGCGTAACCCCCACCCGGAAGCAGGGCGCAGACCGCATCCCCCACCGACCAGCGCGCCACCCCGGGACCCACCGCCACCACAATGCCCGAAGCCTCCAGCCCCGGCAGATCCGACGCGCCCGCGGGCGGCGCGTAGGCACCGGCGCGCTGCAGGGCGTCGGGCCGGTTCACGCCGGCAAAGGCCACGCGAAGGACAATCTCGCCCGCGCCGGGCACCGGCACCGGGCGGTCGGCGGGCACCAGCACCTCGGGCCCGCCGGGCCGGGAAATCTCGATCACGCGCATCATGTGCGACACAGCCATCCCGTCACCCACACCGGCCCAGGGCCGCCCTTTCATATGTCCATAAATATCCACGGGGTTTCCAAAGGGGGGCGTGCCCCCCTTTGGCGGGGGGGTTGGGGGGGCGCGCAGCCCCCCCCAACCCTACCTGCTGCCCACCGGCGCCTTGACCCGTTCCATCAGCCTCAGCGGCCAGCCCAGCAGCGGGTTCAGCACCGGCGAGGCGCGCACCTTGGCCTTGGCGCTCTCGAACCGCATCACGTCCTCGATGCGGCGGTCCAGAAAGGCCCAGGTTTCGGCCTTGCCCTCGCTGGTGTCGCCCAGCCAGTAGAGAACCACCGCCGAATAGACCCCCGAC
>CALEZJ010000329.1 GCA_937927885.1 uncultured Paracoccaceae bacterium
CTGCGAGCCCGTCGACGGATCGGTGCTGCGGCTTTGCTACAGACCCGCCTGATCCGGGCGGGGCAGGGGGTCAGCCGATATCCGCCTCGGCCAGCAGATGCGCCCATTGCGCGCCATGCATGTCGCGATCCTCGGCCGAACCCTGCACCACGGGGCGCGGAAAGCTGAACTTGACCACATTCAGATCCGGTATGTCGAAGCGTTTCAGCAGTTGCGCGGGCTGGCCGTAAAGCGCCGCCACCGCCCCGGTTTCCAGCGCCGCCGAAACGCGGGCAAAGGTGGCGGGATCGCCGCAGAACACATCGACCGTGACCCAGAACGGCCCGGCGTTCTTGGATCGCACCTTCACCACGATGTCAGACAGCCTTGGCATCGCGCCCTCGTGCGTTCAGGGTTTCCAACTCCAGCCGGAAGGCCGACATCGGGTCGTCGATCCGCATCACATGGTTCAGCGCGAATTCGTAAAGCGCGCCGCGATCGGTGGTGGCTGGGGAATAGGGAAAGGCAAAGGTCGGCAGTTCCTCGTCGTCCGTCAGCGGGTAATGCAGCACGAACGGGTTGATCAGCTTGCCGATCTCGCTGGCGATCGCCTGCGACGGTGCGGTGACGATGCCCAGAACGCCCACCTCGACCGGCGCGCCCGCGCGGTTCTCCAGCCCCCCCAGCGCGGCGTCGACGCCGATCAGGCGAAACTCCAGCGCGTAATCGGCGGGCGACAGCCCCATGCGACGCTGGATGTTGCCCTGCAGAAAGCCGGTCAACCGCGCCACCCAGTCGCGCGCATGGGCGACGTAATGGGCATCGCGCAGCACGGCCAGAATCGTCGTCTGGTATCCCGCCACCCGCGCGCCCTCCAGCTTGACGGTATAGGGGCCCGTCACCCAGAGCGACCCTTCGACCCGCACCCGCCCGCCATCGAGCGCCTGATACCGCGCGCCGCGCACGTCCAGGTGCCCGCCGGGTTCATAAAGGATGAAGGGATCCGAGTTTTCGTAAAGCATATGCGCGCTGACCGAATGCGGCGTGCAGGCGGCGCCTTCGGCCAGAGCCTGCACCGTGAACCCGTCGCGGTCGAAATCGACCATGATCACGCCCGAGGTCGGATTGGTCGAACACAGCGCCCCGCATTCGCCGATCTTGGCCCCGTGCCAGCAGGCGCCGGGGTTCTCGCCCCGCGCCAGCGGCAGGGCGGCGATGATGGCGGTGTCGGTGGTGCGCCCGGCGATGACGATATCGGCGCCGGTAGCCAGGGCTGCCTGAATCTGTTCCGCCCCCGCCAGGGCCACGATGTTGGTCATCTGCCCCAGACCCTCGGGGCTGATCGCGGGGGCCGGGGTCAGGGGCAGCACGCGCCCCTCGGCCAGCGCATGCTGCACGCGGGCGGCGGGCTGGCCGGAATAGAGACGCGCGATCGTCAGGCTCTCGCCGGTCTCGGCGGCGATCTCGCGGGTGATCTCGGCCATCCAGTCGACAGTGGCATCCGCGCCGCAGGTGCCTGCGGTGCCGATCACCAGGGGCACCCCGGCGATGCGACGGGCGGCCATGATCTCGGCCCATTCGGATTTCGTCGCGGCGCGGGCGTATTTCGACACGCCCGCGCCCAGCGAATAGGGACCGGAATCGGTGGACCCGCCGTCGATGGCGATGATGTCGGGGCGCATCGCGGCGCCGCGCTGCAGGGCCGCGCGGTCAAAGCCGAGACCAAGAACGCCGGAAGGGATCAGCACACGGGTGGGCATGGTGGCCTCATGGAGAAGGAACCGGCCCCGCAGTAACGGGGCCGGGAAAGGGGTTCAATCGCGATCATAGCTTTCGGTCGCGGGAATCGGCGGCTTTTTCAGCACGCGCCGCAGGAACATCGGCGCGACAAAGCCCAGCACGGCAGCCGTCCACAAGCCGATCGAGATGCCCGACTGGAACAGATAGGTCCAGTCGCCGTTCGACAGCACCATGGCGCGGCGCAGGTTGTCCTCCATCGCGTTGCCCAGAAGGATGCCCAGGATGATCGGCACGGTAGGGATGTCGAGTTTCCTGCAGATCCAGCCCAGCAGGCCAAAGGCCACCATCAGCATCATGTCGAAACTGGACCCGGTCAGCGAGTAGATGCCGACAAAGGCCACCATCGTCACACCCGGCAACAGCACCCAGGACGGCACGCTGAGGATCTTCACGAAAACCTTCACCATCGGCACGTTCAGGATCAGCAGCATGACGTTGGCGATCAGCAGGGCGGCGATCAGCGACCAGACCACATGGGGCTGTTCGGTGAACAGCAAGGGCCCGGGCGTGATGTTCAGCGTCAAAAGCAGCGCCAGCAGCACCGCGGTGGTGCCCGAACCCGGAACGCCCAGCGTCAGCATCGGGATCAGCGCCCCGCCGGCGGCGGCATTGTTGCCGGCCTCGGGCGCGGCCACGCCCTCGGGCGCGCCCTTGCCGAAATTGGCGCGGTTCTTCGACACCGACTTTTCCGCCATATAGGCTAGGAACGACCCCAGCGAGGCCCCCGCGCCAGGCAGGATGCCCGCAACGAAACCGATGCCGGTGCCGCGCGCCATGGCGCCTTGGGTGGTCTTCAGGTCCCTCCACGGAATGGTGATCTTGCCCAGTTTCACGCCGATGGCGCTGTTCTTGCCGTGGCTTTCGATGAAGTGGAACACCTCGGCCACCGCAAAGAGCCCGACAATGGCGACCAAGAAATCGATCCCGTCCATCAGGTGCAATTCGCCAAAGGTAAAGCGCGGCATGCCGGTGGTCTTGTCCAGCCCGATCATGGCAATGCCCAGACCGATCGCCGCCGCCATCGCGGCCTTTGCCTGATTGTTCGACCCCACGCCGCCCAGCGTGCAGAACGCCAGCATGTAGAGGGCAAAGTATTCCGCCGGTCCGAACTGGAAGGCGACACGGCTCAGCATCGGCGCCAGGAACATCAGGCCGATGGTTGCCAGAAGCGCGCCATAGAACGAGGCAACGCCCGAGATCACCAACGCATCGCCCGCGCGGCCCTGCTTGGCCATCGGATAGCCGTCGAGCGTCGTCATCATCGCGGGTTCGTCACCCGGGATGTTCAACAGGATCGAACTGATCCGCCCGCCATACATCGCGCCGTAATAGACCGAGGTCAGCAGCACCAGCGCCGAAATCGCATCGAGCCCCATCGAGAACGAAATCGGGATCAGAAGGGCGACGCCATTCGACGGGCCCAGGCCCGGCAACGCCCCGATGATCGTGCCGACAAAGCAGCCGATCAATGCCAGCATCAGCGTCCAGGGGGACAGGGCGATCGAGAACCCCAGCGCGAGATTGGAAAGAATGTCCATGCGATACCCCCCCTCAGAACCAGCCGCGCGGGAACGCGACCAGACCAAGGCCCAGGATGACCTTGAACAGCACGAACAATCCCACGCCCAGACCCAGACCGGCCAGCGCCGCCGGAACCGGACGCGGGCTGATCATGTAGCTCAGCGCAGCCGACACCACGACGGTCGGGATGATGAAACCCAACGGCCGGATCAGCAGCGCATAGCCGACCAGCAGCAACAGCGCGGTGCCGATCTTCAGCACCATCATCGGCCCGGGCCACTCGGCGTTCGGATCGGGACGAAGGATCATGATCAGCGAGCAGAGGGTCACCACCCCCGCGACCAGATAGGGGAACAGGCGCGGACCCACCGGATCGGACATGAACGAGGTCTGGATGTTCATGGCGCTGAGGACATACCCCAGCGCCAGAACGATCATGACCGCGCCAAAGATGCGGTCGGCGGCCATCACTGGATGATCCCGATTTCGCGCGAGATCGCCTGGATTTCCGCGATGTTGTCGGCGACGAAGGCCTCGAACTCGGCGCCGATCAGCGTATAGGGCGCAAGGCCGTTCTCGGTCATCACCTGCTGCCACTGGGCGCTGTCGGCGACCTGGCGCAGCGCGTCGGCCCAGCGGGCGAATTCCGCGTCCGAGATGCCGCCCGGCACATAAAGCCCGCGCCAGTTCATCGCCACCAGGTCGATCCCCTGTTCGCGCGCGGTCGGGATGTCCTCGAAGCCCGCGACCCGCTCTTCGGACAGAACCGCCAGCGCGCGCACATCGCCCGAGCGGATGAAGCCCTGAATCTCCGAGATGTCGCCCGTCATCGCCTGCGTGAAGCCGCCGACCGTCTGGGTGATCGCATCCGCGCCGCCGTCAAGCCCGATATAGCGGATCGCGCGGGCATCGGTGAACCCGGCGCGGTTCATCATCATCAGCACCTTCAGGTGGTCGAACCCGCCCACCGCCGAACCCCCGGCAAAGGCCACGCGGGTCGGATCGGCCTGCACCGCGGCAATCAGGTCGCCCAGCGTCTGGAACGGGCTGTTGGCGCCGACGACGATCACGCCGGGATCGCCCGCGATGGTGCCGACCCAGCGCACCTGGTCGGCGGTCATGCCGGCAAAGGCGTTCTGCGCCAGCCGCGTGGTGGTGGCCGACGAGGCGGCGACGATCAGTTCGGCATCGGTGTCACGCTGGCCCACGACATGGCTATAGGCCACGCCCCCGCCCGCGCCCGACATGTTGGTGACCTGCACCAGATTCGTTTCCAGCCCGATTTCCTGCAGGATGCGGGCGATCTGGCGGCAGGTGAAATCCCAGCCGCCGCCGGGGTTCGCCGGGGCGATGCATTCGGCGGCCGAGGCCGAGGTGGTGGCCATCAGCGACACCAGAACGGTGGCGCGCAGCGCCGCAAGAGTCTTTTTCATCGGATGATCCTCCCAGATCCCTTGTTTGAGGGTCCGTCTCCCTCCCGGAGACGAATCCCTTGTGCGGCGCATCATTCTGCCGGAAACTGACACCAACCTGTCACGCAGCGGGGCTTGTTGCGCCAGCATGGCACGGAACACGGACCCGGGGGGGGACCACAGGCATGCGATTTCTCCTCGTCGAGGACAGTCCGGAACTGGCGCGGTCGGTGCGCGACCTGCTGGCGCTGGACGGGCACGGGGTCGATACCGCCGCCAGCCTGTCCGAGGCCGAGGATTGCCTGGCCGCGGCGGCCTATGACCTGATCCTCCTGGACATCGGCCTGCCCGACGGTGACGGGCGCGCCTTTCTGGCGCGCCAGCGCAGGCAGGGGCGGGACACGCCGGTCATCATGATGACCGCGCGTTCGGCGGTGGCCGACCGGGTCGATGCGCTTGACGGGGGCGCCGACGATTATGTGACCAAACCCTTCGAGATGGCCGAACTCGAAGCCCGCATCCGCGCCGTGCTGCGCCGTCGCGGCGGGGCGGCGCAGACCCAGCGGCAGGTGGGGGATGTGACCTTCGATCCCCTGGCCGCGACGGTGACCATCGCAGGCGAGGTGCGCGACGCGGAATCGGTCACGCCCGAGCAGATGAACGAGATTGCCCGCCGTAAGGTGAAGGATATCGGCTACAAGCAGGAAGGCTTCGATTGGGAGACGCTGGAGCTCGTCAACC
>CALEZJ010000330.1 GCA_937927885.1 uncultured Paracoccaceae bacterium
AGCCGACGGGGGGTCTTGCAAAGCCATGCGGGCTTGGCTTTTCTCGGGCGGGCGCAAGGGGGGCGTCGTCCACTGGGCTTGTACCAATGGCGCGAACTGGACGATCTCTCTTTGCTGCGCAAATTCATCCCCGAAATTTTTGGGGCACAAAGAGGGGGCAAGCTTGAGCGTGTTTGATCACCTGGCGGTGGCGGCAGTCTCGTTGGACGAAGGAGCGGCAGCAATCGAGGCAGCGCTTGGGGTCCCCTTGCAGGCTGGGGGCAAGCATGCGGCGATGGGGACTCACAACCGGCTGTTGTCGCTGGGCCCGGGCGAGGATCTCGAGGTGATCGCTATAGATCCCGGAGCGCCTGCCCCAGCACGGGCGCGGTGGTTCGGGCTCGATGGCTTTGCCGGAACGGCGCGGCCGCGCGCCTGGATCCTGCGCTGCGCGGATCTGGACGTCGCGCTGGTGGATGCGCCCGAGGGGTCCGGCCTGCCCGTGGCCTTTCAGCGCGACGCGCTGCACTGGCGGATGGCGGTTCCCGAAACCGGCGTGCTGCCCTTTGATGGCCTGTTCCCGGCGCTGATCGAGTGGGGAGCCGGGGTGGCACATCCGGCTGATCGGCTGGTGGATCATGGCGTGAGGCTGGCAGAACTGGTGCTGGTGCACCCCGAGTCGACTGCCCTGCGTGCGGCGCTTGCCGGCGCAGTGACCGAATCCCGCCTGCGCATCGAATCCGGGGCCACGGCCATCATCGCCACCTTTGACACGCCCCATGGGCGGCGGGTCTTGGCATGATCCGCCCTGCGCGCGCCTGCGACGCCCCCTCCATCGCGGCATTCTGGAACCCGTTGATCCGCGACACATTGGTCACCTTCAACCCGATGGAAAAGTCCATTCCCGAAGTCACCGCGATGATCGAGGGGCGCGAGACCTTTCTGGTGGTCGAGGAGGCCGGGGAGGTCCTCGGCTTTGCCACCTATGCGCAATTTCGCGGCGGGCTGGGCTATGCCTTTGCGCAAGAGCACACGATCATCCTGGCTCCCGCCGCCCGGGGCCGGGGTGCTGGACGTGCCTTGATGGCAGCACTGGAGGCGAGCGCACAGCGACACGGCCACCACATCCTGGTTGGCGGTGTCAGCGGGTCGAACCCGGCCGGGGTGGCTTTCCACGCGGCGCTTGGCTTTGTCGAGGTGGGCCGCATGCCCGAAGCCGGGTGGAAATTCGGCCGCTGGCACGATCTTGTGTTGATGCAGAAAATCCTCTGAAAGCCGATGGGCAAGGCGCTGGGCTACCGCTAGACTGCGGCAATGTCGCTTTGGACTCGGATCACGGATGCCATCGGGGCCCTGCGCGCGGGTGAACCGCTGAGCGCAGTGTTTGACCGTTTGCGCACCCCGCCCGAGCGAAGCGTTGCCTTTACCATCGGGGTAATCGCGCTGGGGGCCAAGCTTGCCAAGGCCGACGGAACGGTGACACGCGACGAGGTTGCAATGTTCCGCGCCGTATTCACCATCCCACCCGGAGACGAGGCGCATGCCGCCCGCGTCTTCAACCTGGCGCGACAGGATGTTGCCGGTTATCCGGCCTATGCCCGCAAGATTGCCGCGCTGTTCCCCCCAAAGGACCCGGTTCTGCGCGACCTTCTGGAGGGGCTGTTTCGCATCGCCCTCGCCGACGATGATCTGCACCCCGCCGAGGAAGACTTTCTGCGCGAGGTGGCCGGTGTCTTCGGGCTGGGCGAGCCATGCTTTCGCGCGATGAAGGCGCGGTTCGTACCCGGGTCGCCGCGTGACCCCTATGACCTTCTGGAATTGCCGCCCGATGCGACGCTGGATCAGGCGCGCGCCGCCTTTCGCCGGATGGTGCGCGAGACCCATCCGGATGCCTTGCGCGCCCGGGGCGTTCCGGACGAGGCCGTGCAACTGGCCGAAGAACGACTGAAGGCGCTGAACAGCGCCTGGGACGAAGTGCAGCAACGCCATGCGGCATAAGGAGGGTAGAATGCGCAAAGCGATAGGCGGGATGGCCGTGGCCTTGCTGTTGGCAGGCCCAGCATCCGCACAGGAGGATGGTACACTGCGCCAGTGGTGGAACGACATGCTGGGCGTGGTCGATCCCTGGCTGGCCGATCTGGCCGACAAATTGGGCGATCTGACCGGCTGGCATTCGCCGGAAGTGCTGGAAAACGGCGACATCCTGATTCGGCGGCGGCGCCCGACCGATCCTCCGGCGGATCAGCCCTCGGAATCCCCTTCGGAACCGTCGGCACCGCTCGAACTTTGAGCCCGTCCGATCTTCAGGCTGGTGGTGACTCCCAAGGTCTTGGCCAGCGCCTCGAATCGTTGCTGAGCGACCTCACCGAACAGATCCTGCCGTTCAGGGCGCAGCACCAGTTCCAGCACCTTCTTGCGCGGATAGTATTTCAACTCGCCTGCGCCATTCGGCCCGCCCATCGAGAACATCGCGCCAAATCGCATGGCACGTCCGATCATGATGGCGTGGCGGATTTCCTCGTCCGAGAGCAGTTTGAGCACCGGGGTCAGGCGGCTGTCGGCACCCGACGATTTGTAACGGTTCATCAGGGCAAGGCCCAGATAGACCCGGCCCTTGTGGTCAAGGCCACCAAGGTTGGCGCGTGTCGCGGTGTCAAAGCAGCTTTCCGACCGGTAATCGGGGTGTGCGCGCCAGTTCACGTCGTGTAGCAGACACGCGGCCTTGATCAGCCGCAACCGTTCACCGGACATGTTGCGATAGAGCGGCATGAGGAATTCATAGAGCCGCTTGCCAAATCCCGGCAAGCGGGCGTTTGCCTGCTCCAGATGACGACAGGCCTCGATCAAGGGATCGCGGGAGCGCAGCGTATCCGGCATCTGTTCGAACAGTATCCCTTCCCGGATGCCATACGAGGACAGGAATATCTGCCTGGGTTTGAAGATCGACAGGATCTGGCGCAGCACCACGGTGGCCAGTGGCACCAGCGCGATGCGCTCGGGCGAAATGCCGGTACGGTCGCGCAGTTTCTTCAGATCCTGCGTTTGCAGCCAGTCGATGGTCTTGCGGATAGACTTCGGCGTCATCTCGTATTCATGGAGAACCGTCAGCGGGTAGCCCCGCCGCTCCATGTCGAGCCGTCCCAGCGCGCGCCATGACCCGCCCACCAGGTATAGCGCATCATGCCCCTCGCCGACCTCGGTGCGCATCGCCTTCAGCGTGTTGCCGATATAGGTGCGCAGTCCCACCTTGCCGCCCTTGACCTGCTGCAACTGGAATGGGCCCAGTGAGGAACTGACCCGTCGACTCACGGCATTGTCGCCGATCTCGGCCAGTTCCATCGAGGCACCGCCCAAGTCGCACACCAGTCCGCGCGCCCCGGGCCAACCCAGCAACACCCCCTGAGCCGATAGCCGCGCTTCCTCGTCGCCCGGGATGATCGCCATGGAAAGTCCGGTGGCGGCCTCGACTTCGGCCTTGAATTCCGCGCCATCCGAGGCCTCGCGAACGGCGGCGGTTGCGACCATTGTCAGGCTGGTCAGCGCCATGTCATCGGCGAGCAGGGCAAACCGACGGATTGCTGCCAGCGCGCGCGCGCGTCCATCGGTGTGCAGGCGTCCGGTCTGCACCAGATCGCGACCTAGCCCGCACAGGATTTTTTCGTTGAAGAAATACGCAGGCGAGCGCGCTGCCCCGTCAAACACCACCATCCGAACCGAGTTCGACCCGACGTCGATCACGCCCACCCGGTTCAGGCCGCGCACTGCGTCGTCGTCACTGGCCCCATCACCAAAGACACCGCGCACAGGCGGCAGGGTGGCGGAGATTTCCTTGGTGCCGGACATGGCCTTGACCTTCAGCGGGGGAGGGCTGTCTTCCTGTAGGGCACGCTGCGGCGCGGCGTCAACCGGCGCATTGTCGCTGGGGTAAACCGGATCAATCACTGGCATGCGAGAGTTCGGGCACATCGTCAGCCCCCGCGGATCCCCGCCCGGAAAGCGAGGGGTTTTCCATGAAGAACAGATGGCACGAGAAGGGTTGGGACTTTGCATCGGGATCGGGGGTGCCCCGCTGATAGCGGCCGCTGGCGTCCAACACCCAGCTTTGGGCCGAATCGAACAGGTTTGCGGCCATGATCTGCCGCACGATCTGTGCCTTCACCGTGGCGTTGCGGATTTCCACCAGCGTTTCCACCCGGCGGTTCAGGTTGCGGTCCATCCAGTCGGCCGAGGACATGAAGACCCGCGCCTTGTCGCCGGGTAGCCCGAGGCCCGAACCAAAGCAGACGATGCGCGAATGCTCGAGAACACGCCCAATGACGGATTTGACCCGGATATTTTCCGACAGTCCACGAATTCCGGGTCTGAGACCGCAGATGCCCCGGATCACCAGCGATATCTTCACCCCCGCCTGCGACGCCGCATAAAGCGCGTCGATCACGTCGCGTTCGATGAGCGAGTTCATCTTGGCCCATATCTGCGCCGGTCGCCCGGCACGGGCGTGATCGGCCTCAGCGGCAATCAGTTCCAGCAACCGCGCCTTCAGATCGATGGGCGAAATCGCGAGATTTTCCAGCTTTTCCGGCTGCGCGTAGCCCGAGAGATAGTTGAAGACCCGCAGCGCGTCGCGTCCGATAGCCGGATCGCAGGTGAACAGGCTGAGGTCGGTATAGATACGCGCAGTGATCGGGTGATAATTGCCGGTTCCTAGATGGGTATAGGTGACCAGCCTTTCCCCCTCGCGGCGCACCACGGCCGACATCTTGGCATGCGTCTTGAAGTGGATGAAGCCGTAGACGACATGGGCCCCGGCGCGTTCCAGCCTTCGCGATTGGCGAATGTTCGCAGCCTCGTCAAAACGGGCCTTCAATTCGACAAAGGCGGTCACCGACTTCCCGGCCTCGGCGGCTTCGCACAGCGCGTCGACGATCGGGCTGTCGCGACTGGTGCGGTAAAGCGTTTGCTTGATCGCGAGGACGTCGGGATCGACGGCCGCCTGCCGCAGGTACTGCACCAC
>CALEZJ010000331.1 GCA_937927885.1 uncultured Paracoccaceae bacterium
GGCCAGTTGGGGGTCCATTCCGTTGGAGGGTGGTATTTCCGCCGCCTTCAAGCGCCAGATCGACGACAGCCCCGACCCCGCCGCCACCCGTCAGGCGCTCGAGGACAAGTATCGCGCGCTGACCTCGCCTTTCCGCACCGCGGAACGGTTCGGCATTCTCGATATCATCGATCCGCGCGAGACACGTCCCCTGCTGGCTGACTGGATCGAGGATGCCGCGCGCCTCTTGCCGGGCCTGCGTGGCGTCGCCACCCGCCCGATGCGGCGGTAGGGGGGGCGGATGGGGCACATCATTGCCGGATACGAATACGACTGGGCCGCGTTGCAGTTTCGCGACCTGCCGTCGCTGGTGTTTGGCGACTCGGTTCACACTTATGCGCAGATCGATGCCTGTGCCAACCGGCTGGCCCATGCGCTGATCGGGCTGGGGCTGAAACCCGGGGCGCGGGTGGCGGTGCTGTTGACGAACTCGGTCGCCAGTCTGGAAACGGTGATTGGCGTGGCCAAGGCGGGGCTGGTCTTCGTGGCGCTGAACGCGCGTCATGCCGGCCCCGAACATGCCGCGATTCTGGCCGATTGCGGGGCCGAGGCGGTGATCGCGGGGCCGGAGTTCGCGGCGCTCGCCCCGGTTCTTGGCGCTCATGGCCCGTTGATCGGGATAGGCTGGGGCGAACTTCGCTATGACGACCTCCTGGCCACGCAGCCGGATCATCCGCCGCGACTCGCCGTTGCTGAGGATGCGTTGGTCAGGATTGCCTATACATCGGGCACCACGGGTCGGCCGAAGGGAATTGCCTACAGTTTCCGGCGGTTGAAGGCACGCTACGACAATTTCTTTGCCGCGCTGGAATACCGGCTGGGACCGCAGGACAGCATGATCCATGTCGGACCCCTGACCCATGCGGCGGGGAATTACCTGCTTCCGTATTATCTGCGCGGTGCGAAGAACGTGATCCTGCCGCGATTCGACCCCGATCTGGTGCTGCGCACGGTGGAAATGCAGCGGATCACCCATCTGTTTCTGGTGCCAACCATGCTGATCCGCCTGCTGGATCATCTGGATACCGGTGCAGCCTATGATCTGTCGTCGCTCAGCGTCATCAATTACGGCACCGCGCCGACGCCCGCCCCGGTGATCCGCCGCGCGCTGGACCGTTTTGGCCCAATCCTGCGCCAGCATTTCGGCATGTCGGAATGCCCGCAGCCGCTGACGGTTCTCTATCCGCACGACCATCTCGACCCTGCGCGGCTGACCTCCTGCGGGCGGCCGACACTGAACCTGCGCATCGAGGTTCGCGGGCCGGATGGCGCCACGCTGTCCGCGGGCGAGGTGGGCGAGATCGCAATCGCTGCGCAGGGCGTTGCCGATGTGGACTATTGGCGCCGCCCCGACCTGCGGGCCGAGGCAGTCAAGGACGGCTGGCTGATGACCGGCGATCTGGGCCGCTTCGATGCCGACGGGTTCCTGTACATCGTCGGGCGTAACAAGGAGATGATCATCTCGGGCGGTTTCAACATTTACGCGCGCGAGGTCGAGGACGCGCTGTTTCGCATGCCTGGCATTGCCGATGCAGCGGTCTTCGGTCTTCCCGATGCCGAATGGGGCGAGGTGGTCGCGGCCGCGCTAGTCCCGAGGCCGGGTCAGACGCCCGACCTGTCAAGTCTGGGCGACACAATCGCAGGCTACAAGAAGCCGCGCCGTTTGCTGACACTGGCTGAATTGCCACGCAACCTGGCGGGCAAGGTGGACAAGGGCGCGCTGCGCGCGCTGGCATTGCAATCCATGGGAGGAGAGACACAATGACGATGTTCCGCACGACTGCACTGGCCGGGGGTCTGGCCCTGCTGGCCCTGCCCGCTTTGGCGCAGGTACGCCTGTCGCACCACTTTCCGCCGACGCATCCTTCGGCGCAGGCGATCGATGCCTTTGCCGCCGGTGTCAGCGCGCGCACCAATGGCGCCCTGACGATCGAGGTCTTTCCGGCCGGGCAGATCCTTTCGGCGCGCGATGTAATGGGGGGTGTCGCCTCGGGTTCTGTGCAGATGGGTGTTGCGGTGGGGCTGATCAGCTTCCCTGCAATGAACCGCGACTATGCCGTGTCCGCCATTCCGGGCCTGTTCGACAGCTATGACAGCCTGCGCGGGTTCTTTGCCGAAACCACCGAGGGCCAGCGAATCTGGGCCAGCCTGACGTCCGATCTGGGCATGGTGGCGGTAGGCGACATTCCTTCCGGCCCCTCGGCGGTCTATTCCGCGCGCGAGGACCTGTCGTCGGCGACCAGCTTTCAGGGAGCCAGTGCCCGCGTGCTGACCGACGCCGACCGCCCGCGCTGGGAGGCGCTGGGGGTCGCGCGCATGGTCAGTGTGCCTACAGGCGAAGTCTACACCGCGCTGCAATCGGGAATGATCGATACACTGGCGTCGGTGCCGGGCGCGGTCAATTCGAACAGTTGGTGGGATTTTCTGAATTCGGTACAACTGCCGTGGTTCGTCTTTGCCGATGGTCATGTTTTGGCCAATTCCGTCTGGTTCGAAAGCCTGCCCGCCGATCACCGCCAGGCGATCCTGGATGCAGGTGCAGAGATGAGTGCGGCGACCACCGCCGGAATCATGCAGGTAGCCGAGGCCCAGATCGCCCAGTTCGCCGAGCGCGGCGGTCAGGTCTTCACACTGGAGGGAGTGGCGCTGGACGAGTTGCGCACACTGGAAGCGCAGACGGTCTGGCCTGCGATGGCAGCGCAGCTCAGCCCCGGTGTGCTGGACGCCGCCGTGGCCTGGATGGAAGGGCGCTGAACGGAACCGGACAGCCCGGCCATGACAGGCCGGGCTGCCACGCACAATCACAAAGGGGCCGGTCATGGTCATCGCAGGCTTGCAACGGGTGAATGACTGGCTGGGCCGTGCCTGCATCGCGGTGGCCACGCTGATCCTGGGCTTTGCCGTCTTCGCCTATGCCGCTGCCGCCTTCGAGCGGTATGTCTGGGGGTTAGGCCTTTCGATCCTGAACGACCTGCCGCCCTTGCTGATCCCCTGGGCGGTGTTCCTTTGCATGGGGGTGCTGTTCCGGCTGGACCGCCATGTCGCGGTCGATTTCCTGCCGGCGATCCTGCCCAAGCGTGGGCGCATCTTGCTGCACCTTGGCCTGTCCGCGCTGACGCTGGGCGCCGCCATCGTCTTCGTCCTCGGTGCGAATGAGGCGCTGGCCTTCTTTCGCCGCTTCAACCAGATGACCGAGACCAGCCCGCGCTTTCCTCTGTGGTGGGTCTACCTGTCGTTCCCGGTGGGTTTTGCCCTGCTGGGCTGGTTCGCGCTGGAGCGGCTGATCCTCAGTCTGCGCGACCTGATCCGCCCGCCGGAGACCGCGTCATGATCAAGCTCTCGGTTGCCCTTTCGGCCGCGCTTCTCATGGTCTCGCTGCCCATCTTTCTGGTGTTTGGCATCGGATCGACCCTGGTCGCGCGCGAGGCGTTGAACCTGCCCTGGACGCAACTCGTGCAAACTTCGGTTGGTGCGGTGTCGAAACACCTGTTGCTGGCCGTGCCGCTGTTCATCTTTGCGGGCTATGTGATGGTCGCGGGCGGCATGGCGGCTCGTCTGGTCAACCTCTGCATCGCGCTGGTCGGGCACTGGCCGGGGGGGCTGGGCATCGCCATGGTGCTGGCGATGGGGTTTTTTGCCGCCTTCTGCGGCTCGGTCCTAGCAGCGATCACCGCAATCGGCACCATC
Organism: uncultured Paracoccaceae bacterium; assembly: GCA_937927885.1. Classification (GTDB taxonomy): domain Bacteria; phylum Pseudomonadota; class Alphaproteobacteria; order Rhodobacterales; family Rhodobacteraceae; genus Pararhodobacter. The sequence goes on from CALEZJ010000331.1 coordinate 3,727, forward strand.
CTGATGCCGCGGATGATCGAGAACGGTTATCCCGCGCCCTTTGTCGTGGTGCTGGCCGCCATGGCTGCGCTGATCGAAGGGCTGATCCCGCCTTCGAACGCCGCGATCATCTATTCCGCGCTGACCTCGGTGCCGGTGGCACAGACCTTTGCTGCCGGAATCCTGCCGGGGATCGTGCTGGCGCTGATGCTGATGGGTTTTGTCGCCATTCGCTGCCGCGCCCTGCCGCGCAGCCCGCGCGCAACCCCTGCCGAGCGCCTGACAGCGACCCGCGCCGCACTTCCCGCGCTGGTCACGCCGGTCATCATCCTTGGCGGCATCTATGGCGGGTTCTTCACAGCGGCCGAGTCGGCGGCCGTGGCCGGGGTCTGGGCGATCTTTGCCGGGTTCGTGCTGTACCGCGAACTGACCTTTGGGGCTCTGGTGCGGGCGCTGGTGGCAGCGACGCTGGCCACGGCGGTGATCTTTGTCATCATCGCGATGGCGACGCTCCTGTCGGTGATCCTCACCTTCACCCGGACTCCGCAGGCGATGGTCGACTGGTTCCTGTCCTGGAGCTCGTCGCCGCTGGCGTTCCTATTGATGATCGCACTGGCCTGCCTTGTTCTGGGCACCTTCATCGAGGTGGTGCCCATCTTCTACATTCTCATCCCGATGACGCTGGCGCTGTTGCCTGTGCTGGGCGTGGACCCGTTGCACTATTACATCGTCCTTGGCGCCTTCATCGGGTTGGGGATGCTGACGCCGCCGGTCTGTCTGGGCCTTTACACCGCTGCCGCCGTGGTCCGCCTGCCGCCCCAGCGCGCCTTTGCACAGGTTCCGGCCTTTCTGGCGCTGGGTCTGGCCTATGGCCTGCTGATGATCCTGGTCCCGTCGCTTGCCACCTGGTTACCGTCAAGGCTCTGATCCCATGGAAATCCTTATCGAAGAACCCGATGCCGGAATCGTTCGCGTCACATTCAATCGCCCTGAGTCGCGCAATCACTTCGGCGATGGGGCAGACGCTGCTGGCACTGTGGACTGATCTTGCCGTGCGGCCCGACATCCGTGCGCTGATCCTGACCGGGGCAGGACAACGGGCCTTCAGCGCCGGAGGCGACCTGAAAGAGCGTCACCGCCAGAGCGCGACCGACCTTGCCCGCAGTCAGGCTGTGCACCGGCTGGCGGGCACGGTGCGCCAGACCTTCGCCTTTCCGGTGATCGCCGCCGTCAATGGGGCGGCGCTGGGGGGTGGGGCGGAACTGGCGCTGTCGGCCGATCTGGTGCTGATGGCCGATCATGCGACGCTGGGCCTGCCGGAAATCCGCCACGGCTTCATGCCCGGGATGGGGGGCACGCAGGCCCTGATGCGGCGGGTTGGCAAACTGGCGGCGGCGGAACTGCTGCTGACTGGCGAAGCCATCGGGGCCGAGCGCGCGCTGGCGTTGCGGCTGGCCAACCGTGTCGTGCCGGGCGCGGACCTGCCCGAGGCCGCGCTGGCGCTGGCCCGCCAGATCGCGGCGGCACCCGAGGTTGCCGTGCAGGCCATCATCCGCGCCCTGCGCTTTGGCGACGAAGGCGGGCTGACCGGGGGCCTTGCCCTGGAGGCCGCGCTGCATCGGCACCTCATGGATCGGCCGGAACGGCAGCAAGGCGTTGCGAACTTCGCGCAACGCGCCTCACCGTCGGCTCCTTCGGGCTGAACCGTCGCCGCCCGGCCCGGGCAAGGGCTCGGGTCGGGCGGGACGTCCCTGTCCCTTACGCGCGCACCATCTTTTCGTAAGCGTCCGACACCTTGCGCGCGACGTTGCCGACCTGGAAATGGACCTCGCCGATCTGCGCCACCGGTGTCACCTCGGCGGCGGTGCCGGTCAGCCAGCATTCGTTGAAGCTGGGCAGTTCATCGGGCATGATGTGACGCTCTTGCACCGTCAGGCCCATATCCTCGCGCAGCATCTTGATGACGGTCTGGCGGGTGATCCCGTTCAGGAAGGCATCAGCCAGCGGCGTATGCACCTCGCCGTCCTTGACGAAGAACACATTGGCCCCCGTCGCCTCGGCCACATAGCCGCGGTAGTCGAAGAACAGCGCGTCCGAACAGCCCT
>CALEZJ010000332.1 GCA_937927885.1 uncultured Paracoccaceae bacterium
ACCGACATAGCGCAAAGCGCCCCGCGCCGCGAGGGGGCAGGGAGTCGCGTCAGCCCGCCGCAATCAGGATGAGCACGACGAACATCACCGGCACAAAGGCCATGGCCGGCAGGTAGAGCGCGGGAAGGCCCCAGGTCATCACCGCGATCCCCCAGAGCGAGACGAGCGCGATGAGCAGGTAGATCGGGTATTCGTCATCGCCCTCGGCCCATTCGCGGGCGATGGCGCCCAGGATCGGCAGGCGATAGATCCAAGGGGTGCGGGGGGGGCTGAACTCGGCAAGGGCCATGTCTGTCTCCAGGATAAAGATGAACCTGGGATATGGCTATTGGGTGTCTGCCCTGCCATCGGGCGCTTTGCCGCGCTGCGGCAACGGGTCACAGCCGGTTCAGAAAGGCGGCCAGATCGTCGGTATGGTGGTGGATGTGGTCCTCGGCCAGCGGATCGGGGCCGACCAGAACCGTGCGCATCCCCAGCGCGTGCGGCACGCGCAGATTGCGCGGATCGTCCTCGAACATGGCGGCGCGTCCGGGGTCCAGCCGGTCGGCGGCAAAGACGCGCGCATAGGCCTGGGGCTGGGGCTTGGGCGCATAGCCTGCGTCCTCGACCCCGTAGACCGCGTCGAACAGCCCGTCGAGCCCACGCGCCGCGATCACCCGGCGCGCATAGGGGGCCGAGCCGTTGGTATAGACGATCCGCCGCCCCTGCAGGCGCGCGATCGCGGCACGCAGACCGGGGTCGGGCTCCAACGCGGAAAAGTCGATGTCATGCACTTCGACCAGATAGGGTTCCGGGTCCAGCCCGTGATGGGCCATCAGACCCGCCAGCGTGGTGCCATAGGCCTGCCAGTACTGATGGCGGATGCGATCCGATTCGTCGCGCCCCGCGCCGGTCACCCGCATGACCACCTCGGTCATGCGCGCGTCGATCTGGTCAAACAGCCGCGCGCTGGGCGGATAAAGGGTGTTGTCGAGGTCAAAGACCCAGGCGTCGACGTGGCGGAAGTTTTCTGCGGGCATGCTCCAGCGCTAGCGAAATTCCGGCCGAGCCACAAGGGCACCGCGCGGCGATGCCACCTTTTCACCGCCCGCCGATGGCACTAGTCTGCCCCCCCTGCGGAGGAAACCATGACCGACCAGCGCCAATCCTTGCCCGATGCCTATTCCCTGATCCTGGCCGCCATCGACGATGGCATCTACAAGCCCGGCGACCGGTTGGTGGAATCCGAACTCGCTGACCGCTTCGGGGTCTCGCGCACACCGATCCGCGAGGCCCTCCAGCGGCTGGAAACCCAGTCCCTGCTGACCCGCGACGGGCGATCGCTGATGGTCGCCTCACTCGATCACAACCAGTTGGCGGAACTCTATGTCGTGCGCGCGGAACTCGAAGGGCTCGCCGCCCGTCTCGCGGCCAAGCACGCCTCGATCGAGGAAATCCGCGTCCTGCGCGACATGGTGGCCGAGGACCAGGCGCTGGTCGACAACCCGCGCGCGCTCAGCCGAGCCAACAAGCGGTTCCACAAGCAGATTCACCTCGCGTCGCACAATCGCTTCCTGATCCAGCAACTCGACCTCGTGCACCGTTCGATGGCGCTGCTCGCCACCACCTCGCTCGAGGCCGAGGGGCGTGGGCGCGCGGCGCTGGACGAGCATGCGCTCATGGTCGAGGCGATTGCCCGCGGCGACGGAGAGGCCGCCGACCGGGCGCTGCGCGACCATATCTCGCGCGCCTTCGAAACCCGGCTGAAACTGGAATCAGGCGACCGGCGGCGGCAAAAGCAGCTCTGACCGCTCCCTTCTCTGGTCCTCAACTGGCTTCCTCGGGGCGCGAATGCCCCCCAGACCGCGGGCTGCGAAGCGCGTGGTCAACCCGCCCGTGGCGCCCCATGTGACGCGGTGGCGGAATCGTGCAGCCCATGCGCGGTCTTGTCCCAATAGAAGGGGCTCACGACAAGTTCCCAGCAGCCTTTCCAGGCCGCGACGGCGGCCAGCGGGAAATAGGCATGCAATGTCAGCGCCCAGAGCCGAAGGAACCGGTGCCGCGGCAGGCGCAGCCCGGCGACATTGACCGAGAAACTCGCCAGTTCGGCAAGAAGGAAGATCACCGCCACCGCCACCAGGACGCCCTTGGGCAATGCCTCGGACACCGGATGGCCAAAGCCGAACAGCATCAGCCAGAAGGTCCACAGGATAGGCGCCAGCAGGAATTGCACCAATGTTCCCAGATACATCACCTGCACGCCAAAGAACCGCCAGGCCCCCAGTTGCCGCCACAACAGCACCGGATCGCGCATGTGGACCGCATAGGTCATCGCATAGCCCTTGAGCCAGCGTGACCGCTGCTTGATCCAGGGCCAGCCGCGGCAATTGGCCTCCTCCATCGTCACGCTGTCGATCAGTTCGGTGCGATAGCCGTGGCGCGCCAGTCTCAGGCCCAGGTCGGCGTCCTCGGTCACGTTGTGGGCATCCCACCCGCCCAGTGATTCCAGGATGTCGCGGCGAAAGAACAGCGAGGTTCCACCCAGCGGCACCACCAGCCGCAGACGCGCGAGCCCCGGCAGGATCAGCCGGAACCATGCGGCGTATTCGATGGTAAAACATCGGCTCAGCCAGTTGGTGCGCGGGTTGTAGTAATCCAGCACCCCCTGGATGCAGGCCAGATCCGGCCCCGAGCGCGCGAATTGCTCGATCACGCGCTGGATCTGGTCCGGCGCGGGGGCGTCCTCGGCGTCATAGACCCCGACCACCGCGCCACGGGCAAAGTTCAACGCGTAGTTCATCGCCCGCGGTTTGGTGCGCAGCCGCGAATCCGGCACCGGGATCACCCGCATCCAGTGCGGAAGCTCGGCACGGGCCAGGGCGTCGCGCGTCAGGGGGTCGTCTTCCTCGACCACCAGCAGAATGTCGAGAAGTTCGCGCGGATAACTGAGCGCCCCCAGGCGCCGGATCAGTCGCGCGGCGATGTCCTTTTCGCGGTAGAGCGGTACCAGGATCGACACCACGGGTTTGCGCAGATCGGCAGGGACCGGAGGCAGGGCGCCAAGGGCCGGCGCGCGCAACTGGGCGATGGTGGCGGTGATCTTCAACGCGTTGCCGACCAGAAGGAACAGGGTGACCAGCCCGAACAGCATCAGAAAGGCCGCCATCGGCGCGACCAGGCTTGCCACCACGACCAGCGCCAGCGCAGTCGCCGCCTGGCGGCTGAAACGCCGGGCGTTCCAGGTGCGGCAGCTTTCCTCGGCGCGCACGCAGGTTTCCGCCAGCAGCCGGAGCGATCCGCGCCGCGAGGTCATCAGGGCGCGGTGCAGATCGTCGAGGCCGATCACCGCCATGGCGACCGGTCCCAGCGCGGATTCCAGTTCTGCCCGGTGGGTTTCGAAACTGTCGGGCTCGGCGCAGGCGACCAGCGTGCAGGCCCCGGCACGGACCCAGGGCAGGCACCCCATCCGCAGGCAGCGGCGCGGTCCCAGCCGGTCGATCAGCCGCGGATCGGGGCGCGAGCGCGCGGGGTCGATGACCGAGGTGGCGAATTGCTCGGCCAGGGCCGCCTTGATCGCCGCGTCGCTGGCCAGGCCATGCGCCCGCAGGATGTCGCCCAGTCGCGATTGCTGGCGCTTTTGCAGCGCCAGCGCGTGGCGCAGATCGGCCGGGCGAAGGGCCCCGCGGCGCAGAAGGATCTCGCCCAGCGGCAGGCGGCGCATGGCGGGCGGCTCTGGAGGCGGGGCGATGACGTCGACGGGAGACGGCCTGGCCGCACTGGCCAGCAGCGGGTCAGGGGCCAAGACCCTCCCGTCATCGCGTTGTTGCAGCGCCGATCCCCGCACCCCGGTCCCCTTGTCCTGAGGCTGCCAGTTTGCGCAGCGCAGGTTAAGGATCGGTTAAGACCGGTTAACAGCCGAGAGAAACCGCCTCAGGCGGCCTTGCGGGCGGCCATGGCGGCGGCGAAACGCTCGAACAGGTAATAGCTGTCCTGCGGGCCGGGGCTGGCCTCGGGGTGGTATTGCACCGAAAACACCGGGCGGTCGGCCATCCGGATTCCGCAATTCGATCCGTCGAACAGCGACACATGGGTTTCGAGCACGCCCTTGGGCAGGGTCTGGCTGTCCACGGTGAAGCCGTGGTTCATCGAGGTGATCTCGACCTTGCCGGTCTCGCGGTCCTTGACCGGATGGTTGGCGCCGTGATGGCCGTGGTTCATCTTGACGGTCCGCGCACCCAAGGCCAGCGCCAGCATCTGATGGCCAAGGCAGATGCCGAACAGCGGCAGGTCGGCCTTGAGCACGCCCTGGATCATCGGCACAGCATAGACGCCGGTCGCCGCGGGGTCGCCGGGGCCGTTCGACAGGAACACGCCGTCCGGGTTCAGGGCCAGCACCTCGTCGGCGGTGGCGGTGGCGGGCAGAACGGTCACGTCGCAGCCGACCGAGGCCAGACAGCGCAGGATGTTGCGCTTCGCGCCGTAGTCGATGGCGACCACGCGGTGTTTCGGCGCGGTTTGCGGCGCATAGCCCTGCGGCCAGGCCCAGCGCATCTCGTTCCAGCGGTAGCTTTGCGCGCAGGTGACGTCCTTTGCCAGGTCGAGCCCCACAAGCCCCTTCCAGCCGCGCGCCATGGCCAGCAGGGCTTCGAGGTCGAAATTGCCTTCGGGGTCATACGCCAGCGCGACATGCGGTGCGCCCTGCTGGCGGATCGCGCGGGTCAGGCGGCGGGTGTCGATGCCGCCGATGCCGATGCCGGGTCAGCCAGGCGACCAGATCGCCCGAGGCGCGCCAGTTCGAGGGCTCGGTCGGGTCCCATTTCACCACCATCCCGGCGGCGACGGCCTGCGTGGCCTCGTCATCCTCGGCGGTGACACCGGTGTTGCCGATATGGGGGAAGGTGAAGGTCACGACCTGCCCGGCATAGGAGGGATCGGTCATGATCTCCTGATAGCCGGTCATCGCGGTGTTGAAACAGAGTTCGGCGACGGTGCGGCCGGTGGCGCCAAACCCGTGACCATAAAAGATGGTGCCGTCGGCAAGGACGAGGCAGGCGGTCGGGCGCGGCTCGGCGGGGGCTGCGGGCATCGGACGGCTCCTGGCTGATATCGCGCCGTCTTTAGTGGCTGGCGGCGGGGGAAGCAAGGGCGGCGGCGCGCCCCGGGTTGCGGTCGCAAGATGAGTATTTGTGGCAAGATGAAAGGGCAGGGCGGGTCCAGGGGCCATGCATCCCCTTTCCATTGCTGCCGCTTTCCACTATGGCGCGGGTTTGACCAAACCGGAGCCGTCGCCAAATGCAGGGTAGCGCCAATCTCAACCTGATGATCAAGGCCGCGCGCAAGGCCGCGCGCTCGCTGGTGAAGGACTTTCGCGAGGTCGAGAATCTGCAGGTCTCGTCGAAGGGGCCGGGGGATTTCGTCTCGAAGGCGGACCGCGAGGCCGAGCGCATCCTCAAGCAGGAACTGATGGAAGCGCGGCCCAATTATGGCTGGCTGGGCGAGGAAACCGGCGAGAGCGAAGGCACCGATCCGACGCGGCGCTGGATTGTCGATCCGTTGGACGGGACGACCAACTTTCTGCACGGGTTGCCACACTGGGCGATTTCCATCGCGCTGGAGCACAAGGGCGAGATCGTCGCCGGCGTGGTGTTCGATGCGGCCAAGGACGAGATGTTTTTTGCCGAGAAGGGCTTGGGCGCCTATATGAACGACACGCGGCTGCGCGTCTCGGGGCGGCGCAACCTGATCGAATGCATCTTTGCCACCGGGGTGCCGTTTGGCGGGCGCCCCGCGCTGCCTGCCTCGTTGCAGGATCTGGCGCGGTTGATGCCGG